>JAFGWD010000311.1 GCA_016937315.1 Rhodospirillaceae bacterium | reverse complement strand
CCGCGCCCGACCACCAGCAATAAGGTGTCTTTACGGGCGACCGCGCCAAAGGCATCGTCCGCCGCCGTTAATGCGGACTCGATGCGGTCACGGGCGGCTTCCAACATACGCCAATCCAGGCCCAGTTCCGCACCGAAGCGGATTTTCACGTCAGGGTGTTTGGCCGCGAAGGCGTCCAGTTCTTCTGGAATGTCGGTTTTCATGTGCATAGCGGCAAACAGCATGCCGGGGAGTGCCCAGACCTCGCGTGCGCCACTGGCTGCCAAGCTTTCCAGGGATTCGGTAATCGTTGGCGTCGCGAATTCCAGATACCCACTGGTCACCATATGATCGGGGATCCGCTTTGTTAGGGCTTTGGCAACCAAGCCAAATTCAGCCACTGCGCGGTCGTCACGGCTGCCGTGGCTGCAAATCAGAATTGCGGGTTTGTCGGACATAGGTTGTCTCCGGTTTTTGGGTTTCCGTCCGCAGTGTTACAAAGTAACGCAAAATAGCGGAAGGCGATGCCGGGGCGCAAACCTATTCTCAAGTCTCCCGCTTTCACAAGAGATTTCGCGCAGCCCCCTGCTTTTCCGCTGACACTACGCTTTGCATCGGATTATAAGGACGGTCTTCGGTATCCAAAGACCGCGTCACAGCTGGGAGATATCCATGACCGTTCATTTCATCGGCGCTGGCCCAGGCGCTCCGGACCTGATCACCGTGCGTGGGCTCAAGCTTATCCAAGCCTGCCCGGTTTGTTTGTACGCGGGGTCTTTGGTCCCACGCGAAGTGGTGGCGGCGGCTCCCCCTGGTGCACGCATCCTGGATACGGCCAAGATGAATCTGGATGAGATCATCGAGGAAATGCGTCTTGCTGATGAGAAAGGGCAGGATGTATCGCGTGTCCACACCGGCGACCCGTCGCTTTACGGCGCGATTGATGAACAAATGCGTCGCCTGGACCCGTTGGGCATTGACTATGATGTTACTCCTGGCGTGCCAGCGTATTGTGGCGCGGCGGCCAGCCTGAAGCGCCAGTTTACACTGCCCACGATCAGCCAGACCATCGTCCTGACCCGCACCAATGTGCGGACATCACCGATGCCGGAAGGTCAAGACCTGACGACCATTGGCAAGACCAAAGCGACTTTGGCGATTCATTTGTCTGCGACCAACTTGCGGCCGATTGTTGAGGAGCTATCCCCGATTTATGGCAGCGATTGCCCGGTTGTTGTGGCCTATCGCGTGACGTGGCCGGATGAGAAAATCGTTCGTGGCACGCTGGCCGATATCGAAGAAAAAACCAAGGCCGAGGGTATCACCAAAACCGCTCTGGTGCTTGTCGGGCCAGCACTGGCGGAACAGGTAGAGTATCCAGACAGTTACCTTTATGACCGCAATTTCACCACGGGCACCCGGCAAGCCAAGCCGCAGGATTGATCCTGCGGTCCTTGCCTGAGACAGTATCCTTGCTGTCAGGTGCTATTCTGCGGTTTTGTATTTCAGGCCTTCTACGTCATAAAAAAATCCGTTGGAATTGGGGGCACCATCAATCAAGCCGTCGGTTTCGTTCAGAAGCTCGGCGGGGTCGGTGGTGCCTGTGATAACGCCTCGGAACAGGTTGGCGATGTGCACGATATCAACGTCGTGTGGGGAAATGCGAAACCGACTGACGCCCATCTCCAGCAAAGCGGGGATTTCGGCGGCGAGGTTGGCGACGGTGTAAGACATGGTTTGCGTGCCGTTGACGGCCAGGAAGGGCTTGCCATCCAGGGTGTCCACGGTCATGCCGTCGGCATCCAGGTTGCAGACGTATTTGCAGGTGTCCTTCGCTAGGTTGTGGGCGCGGGCGTGATAGCAACGTGCCGCAATCGCCAAGGGCATCCGCCCAAACACAAAGGCCTCCACCTCCATAATGCCGGATGCGGCCAAGACGCCGGTTGCGGCCCCTGACAGTTCTACGGGCACACAGATGCGGTCAGCACCATTGGCGGCCAATGTGGCTAAGGTCCCTTCATTATAAACGTTCATCATCGGGCCGATCATGTGGCGGCGACCCTTCAGCATGTCGTCCACTGCGATGTCGTTGGCCTCGAAGTACAAGGTTTCATCAGAAACCAAGTCGCGCATGGCTGACATTTCGCGGCTGGACAGGATCAGCGCTTGGGTGGAAAACACCACTTCCTTTCCTGCGGCCGTTAAGCGGTCAATCACTTCCGGCCACAAGGGGGTTTGGAAGGGGGTGCGTTTGGAGCACACCACTTCCCCCAGGACCACGGTGTCGATGTCGGTCTCATCGGCGACGCGGAAATACATGTCGCGGCGTTTATCGTTGCTCCAATTGAACAGCAACGGACCAAGGGTCAGCTTCGCGGTTTTCGCGGAGGCCTTTGTCATGAGTGTGATCCCCTTTTACTCTACACGGATCAATGCCAAGCTTTTTTGTAGGCACCTGCCGTCTCGCGTCCGCCTTCCGTGAGGTCGGCAATGGCGGCTGCGTCGAGGGTTTCGCCGCGCTCCAAGGCATCGACCGCCGCCCGAAAGGCTTTGACCACCTTCTCTACATAGGCCTTGCCACGTTGGCGGCCTTCAATTTTGAGTGCCGTGACGCCAGCGTCCGCGACCTCTGGCAGCATGGTAAGCAAGTTCAGGCTGGTCGGCTCTTCAAACAGATAACTGAGTTTATCGTTGGCTGAAAAGCGCCCCTTACACAGGGTCGGGTAACCTGCCGGTTCACCCTCGGCGAAGCGGTTGATGGTGAACCCGCCAAGCTTGGAATCCAGGCCCGATCCGTGCTCCGTGTATTCGGTGTGGCTGGCGGGGGAGCAGACGCCGTTTTTGTTGGGTGACTTGCCGGTGACATAGGACGACAAGCTGCATCGCCCTTCGGCCATCACGCACAGGCCGCCAAACACGAAAACCTCGGTTTCGACCTCGGTATGGCGGTTCAGTTCCTTGATTTCCGGCAAGGTCAGGACGCGCGGCAGGACCACGCGGTGGATGCCGAATTCGCGGGCGTAAAAATTGACGCCCTCGGGAGTGGAAGCGGCAGCCTGCACCGATAAGTGGCGGCGCAATGTCTTGTGAGTCTTGAGGGCATATTCAACCAAACCAATGTCGGCCAAGATCGCCGCGTCGGCCCCCATTTCCGCCGCGTCGTCGATGGCACGGTGCCAGGGGTCAAGGTTACCTGCAGCGGGGAAGGTGTTGATGGCGACCAGAACGTCGGCACCATGATCATGGGCGTAGGCGACGCCGTCTTTCAGTTCCTGGCGATTGAAGTTCAGGCCAGGGAAGTTCCGTGCGTTGGTTTCATCGCGGAACCCGCAATACACGGTGTGGGCCCCGGCATCGACGGCGGTGCGTAAGGCGGCGGGGGTTCCTGCCGGACAGACCAATTCAAGGGTAGCAACCGGGCGAGATGGGTCGCGGACAACGCGGGTCATAGGGGGACCTCCTTCGACGAGCCGGAAAATGAGAGCGGTTCTCAGGTGGGGATGGTCTTACTGCGTCGCAAGGCTTTTTCTAGTCGGGCGCATCGTTCTTCCAGCTCGTCAATGCGGCGGGCTTGCGCGTCGGTGCGGCGAACGGCGGGCTGGACCAGGGATTCACCGAGTGCAGCGAGATCGGATTCGATGCGCGTAAACCCGTCCAGTGCATAGGTGGCGAGGGTGTGCGCAGTGGATCGGAATGGCCCAAAGGCGGAGGCTATATCCTCCAGAAAATCAATGTCGGTGCCGTCCAGGGCGTTGCGGAGTGCGACCACCGCCTCAGTATCGCCTTCGTAGCTCAAATCGCGGGTGAAAAACATCGCATCACCGTCGATGCTGCCGTCCAATAAACCGAATAGAACCTTCAGCGGCGCGTGAATGGTGGCATCGGCTGGTGCGGGATCACTTTTACGCAGAACGGTAACGGTGCTGTCATTCGCATCAATGGACAGCAGGAACAGCCACGGCAGATCGGTGACATCAATCAGAAAGGTGCGGGCACCTAAAGACGACATCCGTTCGAAGAGGTCGGGGTGGCGGTCCTGAAGACGGCGGGCCAAGCGATCCGCAATTGGCTGGAGTAGGTCTGGCGGAACGGACCGCAACAACAGTCCGCCCATCAAAATGGGAGAAAACGGCGGCGTCGTCATTGTTGGATACCTCATACGCGACAATCGGGATGTTCTAGCACGGTGTTTCGGGTTTGTCCCCCCTTTGCGTTGGGGTTTCCTGGGTGCGGCAAGGGTCATTGGAGTCCTCGGGGACCAGCATGTCTGGCAGGTGTGGTTTCCAACGGGTCAACAAAAAGGC
The DNA here is from genome assembly GCA_016937315.1 of Rhodospirillaceae bacterium. Classification (GTDB taxonomy): domain Bacteria; phylum Pseudomonadota; class Alphaproteobacteria; order Rhodospirillales; family Rhodospirillaceae; genus Oleispirillum. The sequence goes on along the minus strand of JAFGWD010000311.1, from coordinate 98 downwards.
ATTCAAAACAACGCTGATGCTGGACGCCGCCATGGCGGCCCCGGCAACCGTTGGGCTCAAAAGCCCCATCGCCGCGACCGGCAGCGCGATGAGATTGT
>JAFGWD010000310.1 GCA_016937315.1 Rhodospirillaceae bacterium | reverse complement strand
GTACGGAGCGCATGGCGGTCAAGGCGGTGGATCGCCGTTCGGTGATGGCGCAGGGCTTGATCAAAAGCACCGGGCGGTCCGATGACCTGGCGATTGATGGCGCGGGTTTCTTTGTGGTGTCGCGGACTTTTGGCAGCACGGCGGATGGTGACGTCTTTTTCACCCGTGATGGGGCCTTACAGCAGCGCTATGTCGATACAGGGGGTGGCAGTCAACAGTCGTTTTACGTGACCGCTAATGGTCAGTATCTGATGGGGTGGGCCGCCAACGAGGACGGTACGTTCAACACCAGCGATAGTGTGTCTGGGTTGGTGCCCATGCAGTCCTTCGCGTTGGACGAATTGGAGGGCGTGGCGACGTCCGAGGCATTGATAGCCGCCAACATTCCGGCGAATACTGAAATTGGGAAGACTGTATCTCTGCAAGGCGGAATCTATGACACCGCGTATGGATCGCAGACTCTGAACTACACCTGGACCAAAACCGCCGCCAACTTCTGGACGGTGGACTTTGGTGTTTCCGGTGGCACGGTGACGTCTCCGGCGGCGGGGGCGTCTGTGGCGCAGTTCACCGGGGATGGCAAATTGATGGTGCCCCAGGACCCGGTCTCTGTCGAAGTGACGTGGGATGATGGCACCACCAGCACCATCGCTGTGGATCTGACGGAGATGCAACAATATGCCGATGATGTGGTGACTTATCGCACGGCACAGAACGGCAGCGAGACCGGACGCTTGTATGACGAAAGTTTTGACAAGAATGGTGTGCTCTGGGGCAGCTATACCAATGGCCGCAATCGTGCGCTCTATAAGGTGGCTATCGCCCAGTTTGTGGCCCCCGATAGCCTGCAAGCGGTTACCGGAAATCTTTTCCGCGCCACCGAAAATGCAGGAAAGGTTTCGATTCGTGACCTGGAGCAAGAAGCTCAGGGCACCACCATTCTTCCCGGTGATTTGGAGTCCTCCAACGTTGATCTGGCCGATGAATTCACCCGCATGATGATGGTGCAAAAGGCCTACACCATGGCTTCGACCAATTTCCGTACGGTGGATGAGATGATCGACGTTGCGGTGTCGATGAAGCGGTAATCGTTTGTTGTCAGGAATGTGTACGGGGCAGCGAACCAAAAAGTCGGCCCCGGCACGTGGGGCAGGTCTGTTTCCATGTGCGGCGTTTTTTGCGGGTTCGTAGCAAAAGCGTGGTGCCTGCCGGATGCCCAGTTGTGTCGGTATACGGCAAAGGAGGGGAGATGTCATGACACTGAGTGTTGCGTCTTCTTCTGGCATGGCTTCGACGTCATCGCTGCTTGCGCAGTTGATGCAGTCGTTGAAGAGTCAGGGAAAGGCCTCGCCGATTGAGGCTGTATCCGGGTCTCTGGACTCGGAGGGCGATAAGGGACTACAGGAACTTTTCTCTAGCCTCGATAGCGATGGCGACGGGAAACTCTCCGCGACCGAATTCACGAATTTCACAAAACCGTTTGCGACAGATGCCTCCTCAACGCTTCTTGAGGCCCAGGCGGAAGCCACGAATGCGTCCGAGAAGTTCGTGAGTCTGGATACCAATGGCGATGGCAGTCTTGATCAAGCCGAGTTTGCGGCTGGAAAGCCATCGTCACCACCACCTCCTCTTCCGGAAGGTGGCGGGATGGAGGCCATGGCCTCCGATCTGTTCTCTGTCCTTGATACGGACGGGAATGGGACGATCAATACCAGCGAACTTGCTACGGCGTTATCCGGATTATCCTCGGATGATGCAGATGGCACGGATGCGGCCAGCTTGTTGGCTGGTCTGGACGTGGACAGCGACGGCAGCATTAGCGAAAGTGAGCTGACGTCTGCGATTGTTGCGATGACTCCGCCGCCTGCTGAAGGTGGAAAAACGACGGCCACTGCGGCCTCGGGAAGCACGTCGGCAAGTGGTGGGGCGGGTGGCAGCGATGCTTCCGGAGAGGAAGAGGAAACCAGCTATGATGCGTTGGATACCAACGAGGACGGCTATGTTTCCTATTCCGAGCGGTTGGCGGGGATGCGGTCCAGTCTATCCAGCCTTTCGGCGGGTTTGAGCGACGGGACTCTGTCGTCGCTTTTGCAGAGCGTTGCCATGGCGTAATCGTCGTGATGTGCAAACAAGGTAAAGGCCGGGGCATGCCCCGGCCTTTTGCTGGTGCAGGATTACTTCTTTCCCTGTGTGGCGCGGGCTTGCGCTATCGCTTCCCCAAGGGTGGTGGCATCGACCTTGCCGGGAATGAGAAGGCTTCCGATCACAAAACTCGGCGTGCCGGAAATTCCCAAAGCCTCGGCCAAGGCATGGTTGCGGGCGATGACGGTGGAGACGGCGGGCTTTTGTGCATCGCTTTGCAGGCGTTTGATGTCGAGTTTCAAATCCTTGGCAATCGCGAGTGCGGTGGCTTCGTCCAGGCGCCCTTTGGCGTGCATTAGAGCGGTATGAAAGTCGGTGTAGCGGCCTTGTGCGCGGGAGGCTAAGGCAAGGCGTGCCACGGTGAGGCTGCCTTCCCCCAATACCGGCAAATCCTTGATGATGATGCGGGTGTCGGTGTTGTTCTTCAATGCCTCAAGGATATCGGGGAACGCGGCACGGCAATAGCCGCAGTTATAATCGAAAAATTCGACGACGGACACGGCGGCACCCTTGGCTCCCAGAAAGGGATCGTCGGCGTGGATCAGGTCGTTTTGGTGGCTGAGGATAGCTTGTGTTTGTGCGTTGGCTCTCTCGGCAACACGCTTTTCTTTCAGCGCGTCCATGGCGTCCGCAAGAATTTCTGGGTTGTCGATCAAGGTCTGACGGACAAGGTCGCGAACCGCTTGTGCTTGCTCTGTGGTCAGAGCGGGCGCTTGGGCGGCAGCGGGAAGGGACGGCAGACACAAAGCAACGCCAAGGCATGCGGCGCGAAGGCGGGATCGGAGCATGAAACAGTCCTTGATTACGGGGTTAGCGGTTTTTCTTCTTTTGCGCGTCGTCGAGCAAACGGCTTGCTTCGGCTTGAATGTCTTCGGCGCGTAGACGGGCGGGGGTTCCAGCGGGCAGGCCTTTGAGGGCTTTTCCGGCATGGAATTTGGCTTCGGCGTTTTTGCCGACCCGCAAGGCATATTCGGCCATGGCGTAGGATGCGGAGGATTCATGGCCACCGCGTCCGCGTGCGATTGCCAACTGTTTCCAATAAGAAGGAACATCTGGTTCGTCGCGCAAGGCTTGTTCCAGAGCTTTTTCCGCTTCGTTCAGGTCGGTTTCACTGCCATGGGCGATCAAGGCGCGGGCCAAGCCCAATTGCAAGGGGGCGTCATGGGGCGAAATCCGAACGCTTTCGCGATAGGGCGGGATGCTGTCTTCGATATTTCCAGATTCGAACAAGACCTGTCCCTTCAACTCCAAGATGTAGGGATCGTGCGGCAGGGTTTTCAGAAGGTCGTCAATCATCTTCACCGCAGTGTCGGTGTCGGCTTGACGGTAGAGGGCAATGGCGCGGGCGTAGCGGGCAGGAATGCTGGAGTCGCTTTCCGGGTACCGTTGCAGGGTGCGTGCAGGACTTTCCAGAAAACCGAACAACTTGGCACGCACCCGGGCATAGGCGGTCTTCCACTTTTCAGGCAGGGTATCGGCAGGGATACCTGCGGTTTTGACGTGGTTTTCTATGAAGGCGATGCGGTCACGAGTCAGGGGGTGGGTGCGTAGGTAAGGGTCCTGGCGTGCGGTGATCAGAAGCTCCTGACTCTCCAGAATATGCATGAATTTCAGCAAGCCCGCGCAGGAGACGCCAATCTTGTCCATGAATTCAACGGCCGCTTGGTCGGCTTGGTTTTCTTCTCCCCGCGAAAAAACCATGAGGTTTTCGAGCATGCCGCTTTGTACGCCATAGGCGACACCGCCAAAGGCGTCGCCACGCCCTGTGGCCAAGGCTGCCGCTGCGCCCAAGAGGTAGGAGAGCCAAAGGTTCTTTTGCGTGGCTTCCATCTGTTGTTCGCGCAAGATAATGTGACCGCCGACGATGTGGCCGAATTCGTGGGCCATGACGCCGATCACCTCAGTCGGGTCCTCTGCACGCATCAGCAATCCGGTGTGCAGAAACAGATTCATGCCGTGGGTCACGAAGGCATTCAAGGTGGCATCTTTGACCAAATGAATTTTCAATGCCTTGGGATCAAGATCTGCCGCTCGCAGCAGTGGCGTTGCGAAGTCATGAATGGTATTTTCGATTTCCGAATCGCGGATTAACGCGATTCCGTTGGCCGCGTGTGCATCTTGCATGGGGCCAGCCATAATGGACGCCCACGTCGTCACCGCCAGAAACATAGCTGGAAGTCTCATGCACACCTTGTTCACCCATTCGTTCAAAACCGCGATTCGCCGCGAGGTAAAGGCTACCCTTCCCCGCACACGCGGTCAAACGGCGCTTGCCTGGTTGAGCGCGATCCTTTTGTCTGGGGGGCTTTCCGCGTGTTCCCCTGAAAAACCCGCTCAGGGCGTGATCGGATATGTTGCCGGGTTTGCGGGGTTTGTGTCTGCCGAGGAACCGCGTGCCGCCTTGATTGGCGAAGATATCTTGAGCGCAGGCGGAACGGCGGCGGATGCGGCCACGGCGATGGCAGCTGCGTTGACGGTGACCATGCCCAGTCGAGCCGGTTGGATGGGTGGTGGTGTGTGTTTAAGTCGGTTGCCCAAGGATAAGAGTGTACAGGTCATCAGTTTTCTGCCGGAACCGTTGCCTGGTGGCGGCTTTGCTCCGGGAATGCCGCGTGGTCTGTATGCGCTGCATGCGGCGTCGGGAACGATGCGGTGGGAAACGATTTTGGCTCCGGCGGAAAATCTGGCCCGTTTCGGGGTGCCGGTGTCGCGGGCCTTTGCCAAAGATCTGGAAACATTGGGTGGTCCCGTGGCGTTGGGGGATGGTGTGCGCGATATTTTCACGCGCAAAGACGGGGCGTTGCTGCGTGAAGGCGACAATTTGGTGCAGTTGCGTGCGGCGACGGTCATGACGTCTTTACGGATGAAGGGCGCGGGGGAAGCTTATGCGGGCAAAATGGCGCAAGTGATTGCTGCGGCCATGCCGGAACGCGAGGACGACCGCCGCACTGCATTGCGGGCTTATCGCGCACAGGTTTTGGCACCGGTAGTTGCCGAGGTTGAGCATGAGGCCGCCTATTTCCCCCCCGCGCCATTTGCGGGGCCGCGTGCGGCCAAGATGTGGTCTGCGGTTGGTACGGCGGAAACTCCGCAATCGGCACGGATTGGTCTCGCCAGTCCGCCGATGTCGACTTATGGCGCAACCGGCTTTGTGGTTGTTGATCGTGGGGGGATGACGGTCAGCTGTACCTTGTCCATGGGGCAAATGTTTGGTTCCGGGCAGGTCGTTGGTAGTACCGGGGTGTTGGGGTATTCCCCTCTGGACGGGGATAGGGACGTCGATGCCATGTTGCCGATGCTGATTGGCAATAAGCATCTCAAGGATTTGCGTGTCGCGGTGGCGGGGACAGGGGCGAGTGCGGTATCCGATGCTCTGGACTTTGCCGCACGTGTGCGCTTTGCAGGACAGACGTCACAAGACGCCGTTTCCGCCGTGGCCGCAGCGGGGGATGCAGGAAGCCGGGTGACCGGGGTTTTCTGTCCTGAGGGTGCCCCCTCTCGGGTTGACACGTGCACTATGCCGGTTGATCCGCGCGGTGCTGGTGTTTCGCGGGCTGTGGGTATTGAATTTGGCAACGCTAATAAGAAAATACGGTTTTAGTCGATGGTCTTGAAAATCAGCGGACGGGGCCAAGTCCCACCTTTCTTGGTGATGGATGTGCTGCGTGCGGCCTCCGAACGGGAAATCCAAGGCGACCATGTTCTCCACATGGAAATCGGCCAGCCGTCGCTTGGGGTACCCAAAGGGGTTGCCGAGGCCGTGGCACGCGAATTGGAAAGCGGTGACCCCATGGGGTACACCCTGGCGCAGGGGCTGCCCGCATTGTGCCGCCGAATTGCCGCACATACGCGAAAGACGTATGGCGTTGATGTGCCGATGGAGCATGTGTTTTGCACCATGGGGTCTTCGTCGGCGTTTTTGATGGCGTTCTTGACGGCGTTTGCGCCAGGTGACCGTGTGGGTTTGGCCGCGCCGGGGTATCCGGCCTATCGTCATATTCTAAAGGCGGTGGGGGTGGAGGCGGTGCTGCTGCCGGTGGGGGCTGACTCCCGATTCCAACCAACGCCTGAGATGATTGATTCGCTGCGGCCGGGGCTGGATGGTTTGATTGTCGCCAGTCCATCCAATCCGACTGGGTCCATGTTGCCGCCAGAGGCGTTGCGTGAGCTTGCCGAATACTGCCACGACAATGGAATCCGGTTGATCTCGGACGAGATTTATCACGGTATCACCTATGGTATGACGGCGGCGACAGCGACGGCGTTCAGTTCCTCGGCGGTGGTGATCAACAGTTTTTCAAAGTATTATTGCATGACCGGCTGGCGTCTGGGCTGGATGGTCTTGCCCGAAGATATGATCCGCGCCGTTGAATGTTTGGCACAGAACCTGTTCATTTCTCCGCCGACCATCTCGCAAATCGCGGCGGTGCGAGTGTTTGATCATCTGGATGAACTGGATGCAGTGGTCAAGGGGTATGCCTGCAATCGCGACATTCTGGTACATGGTCTTGCGGATATCGGTATTGACCGCGTTGCGCCGCCGGATGGGGCGTTTTATGTCTATGCGGATATCTCTCATCTGGGGTTGGACAGTCGTGAGCTTTGCCACCGGATGCTGAATGAAACCGGCATCGCGGTGGCTCCGGGGTGGGATTTCGATCCTGTGGATGGTGGCCGGTCGGTGCGTTTCTCTTATTCTGGCTCCACCGCGACGGTGGTCACTGCCATAGAGCGTCTGCGTGATTGGCTGCCGCGCCTGAGGGTGTAAACGATGTGGATACGGACCGAAACCGAACACGATTTTGCTGCGATCTCCGCGCTTCTGTTAGAGGCTTTTGCGGATCATCCGTACAGCAACCAGACCGAAGGTCGCCTTGTCGAAGGCTTGCGTGCCGCTGGGGCGTTACCGATTTCCCTGGTCGCTGAGGTTGCGGGTCAGGTCATCGGGCATGTGGGGTTTTCCCGCGTCGCGATTGGTGCGAATGATGCTGGGTGGTTGATGGTGGCACCTCTCGCGGTGTCTCGCACCCTCTGGGGGCGGGGTGTTGGCACTGCCTTGCTACAAGCGGGTCTTGATGCGGCGCGTGAACGGAACGCACCAGGTTGCGTGTTGGTAGGCTGCCCCGCGTACTATGGGCGCTTCGGCTTTACCTCGGGTAAAGGCCC
>JAFGWD010000309.1 GCA_016937315.1 Rhodospirillaceae bacterium | reverse complement strand
TATGTGGATTAGTGTTGAGTGCCTATTTTTTGTCTGATTACAAATATCAATATTCGTGGAATACCAAGCAAAATCATGTGTTAATCAAAGCGACTTCTCTTGCACATATAGGCTGGGGATGTGTCAGAAAAAGGGGTCTTATCGCATCCCGCAGGTGATTTGCCAGTCTTTGGCAAAATCGCGATAGAGCGTTGGGGTTGCGGCAAGGGCACCGCGTTGTCCGACAATCGCCGACGCAAAGGCCTGTGCGCGGTCCAGTGTTAAGGCGATGTCCCAGCCGCGCATAAGGCCGAGAATCAAAACCGCCGAGAAAGCATCGCCAGCACCGACAGGGTCAATAACATGAGCGGTTTTTGGGGGGGGAGGGGCAATCACGGTTCCTGCCCCGTCAATGGCGATGGCTCCTTGTGCGCCCAGTGTGACCACCACCAAGTCCAGGTGGTGTGCGTCAATCCAGGCCTTAGCACGGGTTGGAATGTCACCATCGGCAATGGCTAAGTGCGCCAATTCATCTGCGTTGAGTTTGACCCAGCGTGCGTTGGCAACCATGCGGCGGGTTTCTGCCACATGCCACCAGGGGGCGCGGAGATTGACGTCCAGGAAAAGGGGAGCCCCGGAAAAGTGGCGCAGCGTATCGAATCCGGCGCGGCTGGTATTGGTCCGCAGGGCGAGGGTGCCGTGGTAAATCAGTGCAGCTCCGGCATTGGGGATTGGTGGTAACGCTTCGGCGCGAATGGCATCAAATGCGGCACCAGGGTGGATGGTATAAAGCGGTTCTCCATTCACCATTTCGATATCGACACGACCCGTGGGGCGTTGCGGATCGTCTTGGAGACCAGAGTCATCCATGCCCCAGTTGTGCATTGCGGAGCGCACATCCCGTCCGCTTGGGTCGTTTCCAACACGAGAAATCAAAAGAGGATGTCCGCCAAAGGCTTGCAAATGCCAGGCGACATTAAATGGTGCCCCGCCGAGAACGGAGTCGCCATTGGGGAAGTGGTCAAACAGCACTTCGCCGAAGATTAAAGGAGATGCGGTCATAGTCATCGTCTCCTCGTTCAGCCGGATCAGGTCATCCAGTCCAGGGTTTCCGGGAAGAAATGAGCTAAACCCTCTAAGATGCCTGCCGCATAGGCCCCGTTCATGCCCAGAAAGTCGCCGTGTGCCAGATACAAAGTATCGTCTTTTCCAGAGGCCTCGGCTAGACGGTTAAGCGTGGTGCGGACCTCATGTGTTGCATTGGCAACCAAAATCGCCTTGAGCGGGCCAGCAAGAACCGGCAGATCGTTTCCGGAATCTCCGGCGAACAGGGTGCGGTCGGGGGCGAATCCAAGCCGACATCTTAAAAAGTCCACAGCGCCTTGTTTCGTGGCACTGCGTGGCAGAATATCCAAAAGCCCGATCTGGCGTGTTTCATCGACGCTCCAGATGACCTCTGTGGCGATGTTCAGCTTATCAAGACGCGCGGAGATCACAGAGACAAGTGCGGCGGCGTCTATATTGTGCGGCGCGGTATAGCAGAGCTTGAACGGTCCCTGACGGTCTTTGGCTTGTGGTGTCAGGTCGTCGATGTCTGCCAATGCGTTCGCCAAATCGGCTGGAGTGTGGTCTTTCCAGTCGCGGGCAATGACGTCTTGCCAGTCGTACCAGGGTGCCCAGAGGGCGTTTGGGCCAACATCATAAATCGTTGTGCCGACATCGGCGGCGACCACATCAGGCAAGGGAATCTCCCAATGTGAGATGGCGCGTTCCACAAGGTCACGAGATCGTCCGGTGACGTAAGCCAGCGTCACCTCTGGACGTGCCGCGATGCGCTGGAAACGGGGTAGAGCCTCGGGCGAGGCATCTTGAGGGCCGTTGGGCAACAGGGTGCGGTCCAGATCGCAGCACAGCAGCAATGGTGCCGTCATGAGGACTCCGTTTCTGTCTTGTCGGTTTCCACGTGGTCCGCGTCTTTCGTTTTTTTCGTTCCGTCCTCTGTGTCTTTTGTTTCCTCTGTTTCGGGGAAGGTGCAGGCTCCGAAGAAGTCAAAAGCATCAATGGCTTCAATGATTCCTGAGGCGTACTTACCTTCGGGGCGGAAAACACGATCAAGGTCAACAAGGCTGGAAAGTTCGTCATCGTGACGGTCGGCGACCACCACGGCCAGAGTGTTGCCACGCATCATGTCGAGATCGCTGCCGGACCCTCCGGCGACCAAGATACGGTTCAAAGGAATATTGAGTTGGTGTGCCGCATAGCGTAGGGCCATGCCTTTGGACGCGCGGCTGGGTAGGATATCCAAATATTGACCGAATGATAGACTGAGGTTGACGGTTATTTCGGCCTGATAGAAGAGAGTTTGTAGGTCCTCCAGTTTTGGGGCCTTGGCGGCATCGTAATAGTAGCTGACCTTAAAGAACGTCTGCTGATCTTGTGGCTGTAGGGAGAGGCCTTCGATTTTGGATAGTGCACGGCGCACAGCGCGGGGATTCCATTGGTAATCGATGTGGCGGCTCCACCAATCATCCGCTAACAGGTGTGGTCCATAGTAAATTTCGCTACCCAGGGCGGTGATCAGAATGTCGGGAGCCGGGATGCCGTGGCGCCGGATAACGCGCAATGCCGAATCCAGAGGGCGACCTGTGGCAATGCCAAACGCCGCCGTATTGCGATGTCCACGCAAGGCGACGCACAACTGGGTCAAGCTTTCATCATCACCGATCAAAACTTGGTCGAGGTCAGCGATTAACGCACGGTCAGCATAGACGGTATGGCGACGTGTGGTATGGCGTGTGGTGCGTGCCTTGCCGATCAGGGGGACAATGCGCGAGACATAACTGTCGGCGTGGGCGCCCCAGGAATAATGATGCGCGACATTCGCCACGCCGTTTTCATGCAGACGCCGCCAATCCTTTGGATTGGTGAGGATCGATAGCAGAGCCTTGCTGATATCGGTGATATCCAAAGGATCAATTAGATAACCGTTGTTGCAGTTGCGGATGATGTCCGCAGGGCCGCCATCATGAGTGGCGATAATCGGCAGACCGCTGGCAGCGGCTTCCAATAAGGTGAGGCCGAAGGGTTCGGTCAGGGCCGGGTTGACGAATACGCCGCGACTGGCTGCCGCGATGCGATACATCAGGGGGATTTCGGTCACGGCCTTTGGCATTGCGACCGATCCATACAGGTCGTAACGGTCAATGGCCAACAGCAGATCCTTCAACACGTCCTGAGGCCCGCTGTCCATGTCACGAATATCGTCGCGGGTCCCCGGTATGACCACCAAATTGGCGCGTTTGCGTAGCTTAGGCTCGGCACCGAAGGCCTCAACGAGGGCGGGCAAGTTTTTGCGTTCGTCGGGGCGTGCAATGGCCAAGATCATTGGCTTGTTGGGGGCACGCAAAAATCG
>JAFGWD010000308.1 GCA_016937315.1 Rhodospirillaceae bacterium | reverse complement strand
TGGCGTGTTCGTGGCAACAATAATATTAATCGTACCCGGCGTTTCTGGGCCGATATCTCCCCTTTTTTCGAAGACACCACCGTATTCGTAGTAAGAGGCCGGATCACCCGCCCGCGCCGCATTGGTTTCCACACCGCCGGTCGCCAGTGCCACTACGGATAGATCCCGATAGGTTTTCTCTGCAATGCACAAATTGTGCATGTTTGCAGCCGTCCCCAGCCCTGCGCCTTGAAGACCCGGCAGATCGTGTGCCCGCATTATGGCTTCGGAATAGCGTGCCGCGTCACGATGCGCGGCAATCAAGGCGGGCATCATGTGGCCTTTGGGTTCACAGGATTGATGATTGAACACAAGGTCCAACCCTTCGCGCACGCCACCATGGGCCGGGCAAGTCGAGATCACCCGGAATGGTGTGCGAAAACGCAAAGACACGAACTTTTCGTCGCGATGAAGATCAATCGCCCCAAAAAAACGCTGAACCAACATGTCTCCCCCTTGCCCCCAAGGCAGCGTCCATACGCCAAAACCGGCGTTATAACGTCACGGCGATGGCAACACCTTAAACACAAACGGGAAAGCAGAAGACAAAACCGACCCGCCGCGACACTGGCATCACCGCAACGGTTTCCACCGTCCTCACAGGCCTCCGCCCGCAAGAAAGCGACGTACATATCGGCAGGTCTCCTGGCTTGCGGGTCTTCACGATACGCAGTCGACCTTCCCGGTTTCCCAGTGGCTTTTCGACCGCTTGCTCGCCGCTCACAGTTGCGGAGGCAGCCCCGGAATCGGCACGCATGCCACACCGGATTCCCTTTTCATCCCAGCAAAACGCCTTAGGACACCGACGACAACCGATTACGCCATGGCCTTCTTTCTGTCAAGGATAGTTATACTATAGTGTGTCGTGTCTCGCGTATCCTACCTTGGCAAAACGAAAAAGAGCGGCGTTCCGGACTAACCGGAAACGCCGCTGCAAGTCTGCCGGATTACTGCTCGAGGCAATCCGGATACCCGTGACCTTCAACAGGGGGAGTGAGCAGGCCGAAAAGCACACTCCATTAAGTCGGTCACGCACCAAACAGGAACCGCGAAAAATCGCCACTTCCGTTCTTTTGGCCCTCAGACAAGCACAGAGGCGCGGGACACACAGGAACGAACGGAAGCGTTTCCAGGATCGGTGAAAACACCGACGGAAACACCTCAAGAGAGGTCACGCCCGAAAGCCGGGCACAGGCGATCAAAGAAAAAATGTTTTCACGCTGCATCGCGAAACACCCATTCGTGGCTCCAAAATCGCGCCACAAACGGGAACCCGCACCGCGCACACCCCCCGGTCTGCGGTCGTGACGCACGCGTTGGCAGGTCTCCTGGCTCACGGGTCGGGGCTGTTTTTCCGCCTTCCCAGTCCTCAAACAGTGGGACCAGTGGCCAAAGTGGAAAACGGCTCGCCGCTTACAGTTGCGGGGACAGCGCCGGGTTCGCACCGGCTTCCCTTTTCACCCCCAACCTCGGGGGAACCATCGCGTCGTAGAAGCATTGTTATACTATAACAGAACGGCTCGTCAACCCAAAAACCAAAGCCAACGACAGCCACATTACCCATTCAAACCGACATCAAGACCAAAGGTCCGCAAGACCTCCAGCACCCCCACCGGCACCGTCGTCGTACCGGCTTCTACCTCTTGCTTGACACGCGGCAAGCACTCCCGCACCTGTGGATGATTTCTGACCGCATCCATCAGCTTGTCCTCAATCATGCTCCACATCCATTTGATGCGTTGATGGCGACGAACGTCCTCCAATTCGCCCGACTCGGATAAAAGCTGATGATGGGTTTCAATCTGTGACCAGAGGTCTTCCAAGCCAATTCCACGTAAGCCACTGATTTTCAAAACCGGAGGGCGCCAATTGGGGCTACTGGGAGTCATGATGTGCAAGGCATTGGCATAGTGCTGACGCGCCGCCTCGGCCTTTTGCTCGTTGTCGTCCTCGCACTTATTGACAGCGATCATGTCGGCAAGTTCCAGAACGCCCTTTTTGATCCCCTGCAACTCGTCGCCCGCACCAGGCAACATCAGCACCAGGAAAAAATCCGTCATATCCGCGACCACGGTCTCGTTTTGTCCGGCACCAACGGTTTCCACCAGGATCACGTCAAAGCCTGCCGCATCCATGACCAGCATGGTTTCCCGCGTTGTCCGTGTCACGCCCCCCAAACGCCCTGACGATGGGGACGGACGGATATAGGCGTCGGGATTGTTGGCCAAAGTCTCCATGCGCGTTTTATCGCCCAAGATACTGCCCCCGGAGCGGCTGGAACTGGGGTCCACCGCCAGAACTGCGACCTTGTGGCCTTTTTCCGTCAGTTGATTGCCGAAACACTCAATGAACGTGGACTTGCCCACCCCAGGCACCCCGGTAATACCGATGCGGTGCGCTGCACCCGCATGGGGGGCCAAGCGCACCAAAAGCTCCTGCGCCAGTTTCTGATGATCCGGATTGCTGCTTTCAACCAGGGAAATCGCACGCGCTAAGCGCGTGCGATCATGGGACAAAACCCCCTCAACATAGGCATCAAGGGAAAGCGTGGTGCGCTTTGCGCGCCACGCTTGCCGATCATTCGGCGGTTTGACCGAGACTTTCCCGGTATCGACGAACAGCGCCGTCATTTTGCTGCCACCGGATCATCAAAGCCAAGGTTGGTCATCAATTTTTTCAGCACATCCTTGGCCGATTCAGAAATCACCGTACCGGGCGGAAAGATCGAGGCCGCGCCAAAGTCATAAAGCGCTTGGAAATCCTGTGGCGGGATCACGCCACCAACAACAATCAGGATGTCCTCACGGTCCATCTTCTTCAGTTCGTCACGAAGCGCCGGAACCAAGGTCAAGTGACCCGCAGCCAGCGAACTCACCCCAACCACATGGGCATCGTTTTCCACCGCTTGGCGTGCCGCTTCCTCCGGGGTCTGGAACAACGACCCGATATCAACGTCAAAGCCCATATCGGCAAAGCCCGTAGCAATCACTTTCTGTCCACGGTCATGACCATCCTGGCCCATTTTCGCCAAGAAGATACGTGGACGACGACCTTCCTTGGCCTCGAAACGTTCGATCAATGCGGCAACGTCCTTCATTTGCTGCGAGTCCTTTCCGACCTCGGCGGTATAGACACCGGAAATCGCCCGGATCACCGCCTTATGACGCCCGAATACCTTCTCGCACGCATCCGAGATTTCGCCAAGCGAGGCACGAGCACGCACCGCATTCACCGCAATATCAAGAAGGTTACCGTAGTTGGCGTCGCCACGCTTGGCACCCGCAGCCTCGGTAATCCGTGCCAGCCACTTATCGACCTCGGCCTGGTCCCGATTGGCCCGCAGCTTTTGCAGCTTTTCAATCTGCTTTTTCCGCACCTCGGTGTTTTCAACCTTCAAAACGTCAACGGATTCTTCTTCGTCGAGCTTGAATTTATTCACGCCCAACACCGTCTGACGACCGGCATCAATACGCGCCTGGGTTCGGGCAGCCGCTTCCTCAATACGCATCTTCGGAATGCCGGCTTCGATCGCCTTAGCCATACCGCCAGAGGCTTCGACTTCCTCGATATGGCTCCACGCCCGACGGGCCAGTTGGTGCGTCAAGGATTCGACGTAGTACGACCCAGCCCACGGATCAATGATGTTACAGATTCCAGTTTCCTGCTGGATGAACAGCTGGGTATTACGGGCAATACGGGCCGAAAAATCCGTGGGCAAAGCCAAGGCTTCATCCAGCGCGTTGGTGTGCAGGGACTGTGTGTGCCCCTGAGAAGCCGCCATTGCTTCGATCTGTGTACGGACCACGTTGTTGAACACGTCCTGAGCGGTCAACGACCAACCAGAGGTCTGAGAGTGGGTCCGCAGGGACATCGACTTGATGTTCTTCGGATCGAAGCTTTTCACGATCCGCGCCCACAACAGGCGTGCCGCCCGCATTTTGGCCACTTCCATAAAGAAGTTCATGCCAATCGCCCAGAAGAAGGACAGACGCGGCGCGAAGTCATCCACCGTCAGGCCTGCACCCACCCCGGCACGGATGTATTCCATACCGTCAGCCAACGTATAGGCCATTTCGATATCGGCGGTCGCCCCAGCTTCCTGCATATGATAGCCAGAGATCGAAATCGAGTTGAACTTCGGCATATTCTGCGAGGTGTATTCAAAAATATCCGAGATGATACGCATCGAAGGCAACGGCGGATAAATGTAAGTGTTGCGAACCATGAACTCTTTCAGAATGTCGTTCTGAATGGTCCCGGCCAACTTCTCGCGCGGCACACCCTGTTCTTCGGCGGCCAGGATATAGAGCGCCAGAACCGGCAACACCGCGCCATTCATGGTCATCGACACCGACATCTGGTCCAGCGGAATGCCAGAGAACAGAACCTCCATATCGAGGATCGAGTCCACCGCCACACCCGCCATACCCACATCGCCCACAACGCGCGGATGATCGGAGTCATACCCACGGTGCGTAGCTAGGTCGAAGGCGATAGACAGTCCCTTTTGACCTGCAGCCAAGTTGCGACGATAAAACGCATTGGATTCTTCGGCGGTCGAGAAACCCGCGTACTGGCGCACCGTCCACGGCTTCATCACGTACATCGTGGTGTACGGCCCACGTTTATAGGGAGGCAAGCCCGGCATGGTGTGTAAGTGATCCATGCCATCCAGGTCTTGCGCGGAATAAAGCGGCTTGACCCCGATCTTTTCCGGCGTTTCCCAGAGCATGTCTTCCATGGCACGCCCGGCTTCAGCTTTAGCCTTGGCTTCCCAGTCTTGGAAAGAGGCACTGCTTTTGACCTGACCGAGGTCAAGATTGGCAAAATTCGGAATCATTGTGCAATCACTCCCAGGCGGATCAACTGGGCCGTCAACTTGCCCAGGACTTCCGCGCCCATGAAAATGTAATCATTGACGCCAGCCGCATCGTAGGCGTCCTTTTTGTCGCCCGGCGCACCGGCGAGATAGACGGTTTCCGCCCCCGCAGCCTTCAACGCCGGAGCAAACGTCGGAACCATTTCCTCGTACAAGCCGTCAGAGGAACAGATCACCACGATTTTTGCACCGCTCTCCTTAAAGGCGGCAACGCAGGCCTCAACCTCAGAAAAACCGTTGTTGGAAATCGCCTGGATACCACCCGCCTCAAAGAAGTTTTTGGCAAACGTGGCGCGTCCGGTGTGTTTGGCGACCGGCCCCGAATGGGCCAAGAAGATTGCCGGATAACGGCCAGTCTTCTTCTCAAAGGCGATACTGGCATCACGCAGACGTTCAAAGCTGTCAGCCAAATGCCGCTTCGGCAACTTCGCCACCGTCACCGCATCACCAGAAAGCGCCGTCACAATTGCCGAGAACGGTGCACCGGCACTGACGGCGTCCAACGCGAGACCCGTGATATCGGTCCCAGCAGACAACCCCTGCAAGGCCTTCTGAGCCGCCTTCTCGCCAATTTCTGCGTGCGCCTTTGCCCTGGCCTTGGCTTCGGAAAC
>JAFGWD010000036.1 GCA_016937315.1 Rhodospirillaceae bacterium | reverse complement strand
TCCTAGGACGTAAACTCATAAATCCTGCCGAATTGCGTTGGTCGCCAAGGGATACAATGGCAGGAGCCGCCGCGAAGGCGATACTGGGACATCGGTGAACGGTGGCGACCAACCCGGAGGGCCGGGCGATTTCGTCCACCGAAGGCGTTGAAAAGCTTGCCCGTAGTCCCCGCTACGGTCTACGCTTTTCTCCTGTTCGGACGCACGAAAGCGCTCCGGCGCAACCGGCGGGATTTATGAGTTTACGTCCTAACTTCGAGGGAACGCCGCCATGCCCACTTCGTTCCATTTTACGTGCCCAAAAGCAGACATATCCCGCCTCTGGGTCTTTCGCCTAATCGCGGCTCTCCTCACACTGTGCACGTATTCAGCATGTCCAGCATGGGCCGACGCGCCACAACCGATGCACGGCATCGCCATGCATGGCGCCCCGCAATACCCAGCAAACTTTACACATTTCCGTTACGTCAACCCACAGGCACCCAAGGGCGGGGCCTTACGCCTGCACGCCATTGGCACCTTTGACACCCTGAATCCTTACACGCTGAAGGGGATGTCGGCGGCAGGCCTGGGCCTCACCTATGACACTCTGATGACCTCGGCGATGGACGAGGCCTTTACCGAATACGGCCTGATTGCACACACCATCACGGTGCCAGAGAACCGCGCGTGGGTGCGTTTCGATCTGCGAACCGAAGCCCGTTGGCACGATGGCAAGCCGATCACGCCTGCCGACGTGGTCTTCTCCTTCTACACGTTAAAGGACAAGGGCGACCCTTTTTACCGCAGCTATTATGCCGGAGTCGCCAAGGTAGAGGCCTCTGGACCACACGCCGTCACCTTCACCTTCCACGAATCAGGCAACCGCGAGCTGCCCCTGATTATCGGCCAGATGCCTATTCTGCCCGCCCATTACTGGAAAGACCGTGACTTTGCCGCAACAACATTAGAGCCGCCGTTGGGCAGCGGCCCCTATCGCATCGTCAGCGCCGAGGCGGGACGCTCCATCGTCTATGAACGGGTCAAGGACTATTGGGGCAAGGCCCTGCCGGTCAACGTTGGCCGCTATAACCCCGATACCGTCCGCTTCGATTACTACCGCGACACCACAGTGGCGTTGGAAGCGTTCAAGGCCGGGGCCTTTGATATCATGACCGAGTACGAGGCGAAGAAATGGGCCACCGCCTATGACTTCCCCGCTGTCGCCGAAGGACGTGTCATTCGTGCCGAAATTCCACACCACACCCCCAGCGGCATGCAGGGTTTCGCCTTCAACATCCGACGCCCGGTTTTTAAGGACCCCCGGGTGCGCGAGGCTCTCGCCTATGCCTTCGACTTCGAATGGACCAACGCTGCGCTATTCCACGGCGCGTATCGCCGCATCAACAGCTATTTCGATAACTCAGAACTGGCCGCCACAGCTCTACCTGATGCCGCCGAACGGGCGATTCTGGAACCTTTCCGCGCACAAGTCCCACCCGAAGTCTTCACAACGGTCTATGCCGCGCCAAAGGTAGAAGGCGAGCTCGGTCTACGCACCAACCTAAAACGCGCCATCACCATCCTGAAATCCGCCGGATGGACCATCCAGAACGGGCGCATGACAGAAACCGCAACGGGACACCCCTTGCGCTTCGAAATCATGATCAACGGCGCACAAGGCGCAGCCTTTGAACGCATCACCCTGCCATTCATCCAAAATCTGAAAAAGATCGGCGTCGAAGCCTCCTTGCGCTCCGTCGATGTCAACCAATTCCAAAACCGCGTGCGACAATTCGATTTCGACATCATGGTTGCAAGCTTTGGGCAATCCTTGTCACCGGGCAACGAACAAGACAGCTTCTTCGGATCCGCCGCCGCCGATCGTCCCGGTTCACGCAACGTCATCGGCATCAAATCACCTGCCATCGACGCAATCATCCGCCGCATCGTCATGGCGCAGGACCGCCCCGACCTGATTGCCGCCACCCGCGCCCTGGACCGCGTGCTGTTGTGGTCGCATTATGTCATTCCACAATGGTACCTGCCCTATAGTCGCATCGCCTATTGGAACCGCTTCGGTTTACCAGGAACCTTAACCATACGCGGTACCGATACCTGGACATGGTGGATCGACACACAAAAAGATGCGGCCCTGAAGCGGGAGTAAAACCGGAAAAATTCCCCACGTCCGAAAAGGAAGACAGCCCATGCCCAACACGGTATTCATCACCGGAGCCACCGCTGGATTCGGCGCGGCCTGTGCCCGACGTTTTGCCGCCGCTGGTTGGAACTTGGTTCTGACTGGACGCCGCCAAGAGCGTCTGGACGCCATAAAGGCCGAACTTTCCCCTCTGTGCGCGGTCCATACCCTCCGCCTCGACGTGCGCGACCGCGTCGCTGTCGAAGCCATTGCCACCGCTTTGCCGGAACCGTTTGCCCGCATCCATACCCTGGTCAACAACGCTGGTCTGGCACAGGGGCTCTCCCCCGCCCAAAGCAGCGATTTGGACGACTGGGACCGGATGATCGACACCAACGTCAAGGGCTTAGCCTATTGCACACGGGCCTTGCTGCCCAACCTGATCGCGGTGGGCGAAGGAACCGTGATCAATTTGTCCTCCGTCGCGGCGCGGTGGCCGTACCCCGGCGGCAATGTCTATGGGGCCACCAAGGCCTTCGTGCGGCAGTTCAGCTATAACCTGCGCTGCGATTTAGCGGGCACTGGCATACGCGTCACGTCCATCGAACCGGGCTTGGCAGAAAGCGAATTTTCCCTGGTCCGCTTTCACGGCGATGCCGAGAAAGCCGCCTCGGTTTATAAAGGCACGCACCCCCTGAAACCCGAGGACTTGGCCGAGACGATTTTCTGGGTCGCCACCCTGCCCAAGCACATCAACATCAACAGCCTGGAGGTAATGCCCACCAGCCAGTGTTGGCAGGCCCTGGGAATCACCCGCGCCCCGGAGTAAACCGTTTTGCACATCACGAGCAGAAAGCCGCAATCCGACTCTCTGCTCGTGATCAAAACTGCTTCACGTTGATGCCGAGGGTCTGGATACGATACGCGATTTGGCGCGGCGTCATATTGAGCAGCCGCGCCGCCTTCGCCTGAACCCATCCAGCCCGTTCCAAAGCGGCAATCACACGCTCACGCTCCCCCAAGTCTGGATCGTCCAAAACCACCGGCGACATCGCTGCCGGAGCCCCTGGACGCGCAAAAGCAGGCGGTGGTGGCGCATCAAGACCGGGGCTGGAGACCATGCGATCTTGCAACCCTGCCAAGATCACCGCACGTTCATCAATGGTGCCGGTTTCCGACATAATCGCGGCGCGTTCCAGGCTGTTTTCCAACTCACGGACGTTGCCAGGCCAGCGGTGTCGCAGCAACAGACGAATCGCCTCATCGTCGATGGACAGCTTGCGATTTTGAGCGCGGGCAATTTTCTCGACCATGAAACGGGCAAGGTCGGGAATATCCTCCACCCGTTCGCGCAACGGCGGCGTGCGAATCGGCATGACATTGAGGCGATAATACAAATCCTCGCGGAAACTGCCCTCAGCAACCGCGCCCTCCAGATCACGGTTGGTGGCAGCAATCACACGCACATCGACGCGGATGGTATCGGCACCTCCGACCCGCTCGAACTCGCCTTCCTGCAACACCCGCAACAGTTTGCTTTGAAAAAGGCCGGAAATCTCACCAATTTCATCCAGAAACAACGTGCCACCATCGGCCAGTTCAAAACGCCCCTTGCGCTGTGCCATAGCACCGGTAAAGGCCCCTTTTTCGTGGCCGAACATCTCGGATTCCAACAGGTTTTCCGGCAGTGCCGCACAGTTCAGTTTAACGAACGAAGACGACGCACGCGGCGAATTGTAATGAATGGCATTGGCAATCAATTCCTTGCCAGTTCCTGATTCGCCACGCAACAAAACCGTGGTGTTCCATTTTGAAACCAAGCGCACCTGTTCAAACACCTGACGCATCACCGGCGTGTGGCCGACGATGGTATCAAAACCATGCTGACTACGCACCCGACGGCGCAGAGTATCGCGCTCATCCTTGATTTCTTGCTGTTCTTCCCGCACACGGCGATTCAGCCGGACACTTTGAGAGATCAGGTTGGCAACCATTTCCATGAAACGGGAGCGTTCCCCCAACAGAGCCCGTTCCGGCGGCGGCTGTGCCGCCAGAACACCGGCAATTTCCTCTCCCTCCCCCAGGATAGGAGAACCAATGAACGGTAACTCAGGATCGAAGGCCTGCAAACGGTGCAAGAACAACGGCTCATCGGCAATACGTGGCAGCAACGTGGTTTCACCACTGGACACAATGACACCGATAACCCCCTCGCCGGGCTTGTAACGCACCGCGTTGGGGGATCCGGAAATATCGCGGTGCGCTGCACGCACATGAAGCTCTCCCGTCGTATCGTCTTTCAGCGCGATGAACCCGTGAGCATACGCCCCCTGATCGTGCAACAGGTTGAGCACCTCGCTAAACGTTTCCGGCAGATCGTGCGAAAGGCTCAGCACCCGACTCACCGCGAACAGGATTTCCAGTTCGGTTTCGATCAGAGCACCACGATCCAACACGCCACTTCGGGGCAATCGGGAATTGGACATCAGACTCCGTCCCCCCGTGTGATGATTGCCTCATCTTCGGCAGGCAAGCCCACAACCATGCGACACCCACCTTCCCCGGTGGTTTGCACCGCAACGGTGCCACCGTGTTCGGTCAAAATGTTCTGTGCGATAGCCAGCCCCATACCGGGACGTCCGCGCCAGCGTTTCCAGGCACTGAAAAACGGCTCGAAGATACGGGCCTTGTCGGACGCATCCACGCCGAAGCCGGAATCGCTGATCACCACTTCGACACCACCGCCCGCCGTTCGCCGGGTTTCGATGACAACCCCACGCGTCACGACACCGGGTTCCGCCACAGCATCCACCGCATTATCCAACAACACCTTGATCAAGGTGCGGAGTTGCCCGGCACGACCACTAACTGCAGGCAAAATCGAGGTCGGCAACCAGGACAGCGCCACCCCTTCGGCCAGCACACGGTCAATGCTGAAGTCCATGACCTCTCGCACCAGTTCGTTGATATTCAAGGGCAAAACCGGCTCGGCCAAACACTGTGGCACACTTTCGCGCAGACGCGTCAAGGTCTCGGTTCCTGCCGACTGCACATCGGAAAGAACGGAGGCAAGGGCCGGATTGATGCCACCGCCACGTTCCATCATCGCGGTCACCGCATCCAGCATATTCAACGGCCCTTGCAACTGATAGACCGCGCCTTGCAGAACTTCGCGCATCCCTTGTGCCTGTTGAATTTCAGCGGTCAGAGCGCGAATCGCCGAGGTCTTAGCTTGTTGAAAGGCACGCATGCGGGCGGTCACGTCCAAGCAAACCAACAACAGGGCACGCCTCGGACTGGGTTCATAAAAACTGTCCACATCGGCACGGGCAACGTCAATCCACAACCCAGAGCAGGTAAACCAGCGCGGCCCCAAACGCCGACCGACCTCTATTTTGACCTCGGCGCTGTCGCATTCCCGACGCTCCAACAAGAACTGCGACGCCTCGTCACCGGATACCGCCTTCAGAAACGCCCAGGCCGGTTCTTGTCCGTCCATATCGGCCATCAAAATTTTATAGGCGTGGTTGTCGATCAGCACCTTGCCGTGCTCGTTCAACAACGCCATCACCACTGGCGCCACATCAATAATGTTTTCAATCAGCGCCTTTTGCGCCGCGACGTGGCGTTCCAGACCCATTTCCGTGGAAACATCACGTTGAATGCCGAGAAAATGCGTCGGCGAGTCGCCTCCACCCGGCACCGGAACCACTTTCAGGTCGGCCAGATACGGCGTCCCATCCTTGCGACGGTTGAGTAAGCGCCCGGTCCAGACTTTCCCCGCCACGATGGTGTGCCACATGTCGTCATAGACTCGAGCCGGGGTCTTTTTATTGGACAACAGACTGTGGTTGCGGCCAACAACATCATGGGCTGCATATCCCGTAATCTGTTGAAATGCTGGGTTGACATAGAGGATCTTTCCGGTGGAGTCAGCCACCGAAATTCCAGAAACCAAGGATTCCACCGCATCGAAAAATAGTCCTTGGGGTAGGTTTGGGCATGTGGGATTTGCAGCCCGCCCGAGAGCCTCCTCCCCCTTGACGAAAGCCCCTTCAACCCCCAATGAATGGGCCGAGTCCCTCGGTTTTTGAGTGGGCATCGTCCCTGCTTTGGCTTTGTCATGCGGCATGCGTGATCCCTCATCAAATTCGGGAACACACTCGCAAGATATATGCCCAAGCATATACTTGTCGCAAAATCCGTCAGAAACGCTTGGAAAACCGTTCTGTTTTATGACATGTTTTGCCCCTGCCACCCTGTTGTGTCACTTTCACGACAAGGTCGGCACCAGGGGGATTGCCCGGATTGCAAGCGTCACTGCCACTTTCCCAGGCATTTCCCTGCCGAGGGTTAAGTTGGTACGGGACATGCAAACAACGCAGCAATGGGCGCGGTAAGGGTAGGCAAAATGACCGAGTATCTGTTTCTCATCCTTGGCACGGTTCTGGTGAACAATGTCGTGCTGGTGAAATTCCTGGGTTTGTGTCCCTTCATGGGGGTATCGAACAAGGTAGACACCGCTCTGGGCATGGGAATGGCGACCACCTTCGTGCTCACTCTGGCCACCGCTGCCGGATGGGTTCTGGAACACGCGCTCTTGCAGCCTCTGGATATTGCCTACCTACGCATCATGACCTTCATCCTGGTGATCGCCGCCGTGGTGCAGTTCACGGAAATGGTGATTAAGAAAATTTCGCCCACGCTCTACCAGGTTCTGGGCATTTTTCTGCCCTTAATCACCACCAACTGTGCGGTTCTTGGTGTCGCCCTGTTGAACATCCAGGAAGACCACGGTTTCGTGCAAAGCGTCCTTTATGGTTTCGGTTCAGCTGCGGGCTTTACCTTAGTCATGGTTTTGTTCGCGGGTCTTCGTGAACGCCTTGCATTGTCCCAAGTTCCGCGAGCCTTTGGTGGCGCACCGGTCAGTTTCATTACCGCCGGTCTGTTGTCCATGGCATTCATGGGCTTTGCCGGACTGGTCGCGCAGTAAAAGGCCGCAAGAGGCCTTAAGGGGGGGCATCATGCTGGAAGCTATTGTCGGTTTAACAGCCTTAGGCGGCGGGTTAGGCGTCTTTCTAGGCCTTGCCGCGAAACGGCTGCACGTCGAGTCCAGCCCGCTGGAGGGCGAAATCGAAAAGATTCTGCCCGGCCAGAACTGCGGCCAATGCGGTTATCCTGGCTGCGCTGCCGCAGCGGCAGCAATCGCCAAAGGCGAAGCGCCGGTGACCGTCTGCCCACCCGGTGGCCGCGCTGTCGCGCATGCCCTAGCGGAGAAGCTGTGTCTGTCCGTGGATTTATCCGGCATGTCCGACAGTGGACCGATGGTCGCCCACGTTGATGAAACGGTCTGCATTGGCTGCACCAAGTGCGCCCGCACCTGTCCGACCGATGCCATAATCGGTGCCGCAAAGCAAATTCACGGCGTGATCCAAGAGGCCTGCACCGGCTGTGGCGCATGCGTCGCGGCCTGCCCCGCCCACGGAATCCACTTGGAACCAATCCCCGTCACCTTGCAATCCTGGTATTGGCCGAAACCCGGAGAAGGACGAACACCGAAATCCGGGAACGGAGTGCTGTCACAATGAAGCTGTTTCGCATCCGGGGCGGCGTCCACCCCAATGAACGCAAAGACGCCACCAAGGAAAAAACCGTCGTCGCGGCCCCCTTGAGCGCACGGTTATTCCTGCCGCTACAGCAACATATCGGCGCTCCAGCACGAGCCATTGTCAAGGTTGGCGACTCCGTTCTGAAAGGCCAAGTGGTCGCCGTCGCTGCTGGCCCGGTGTCCGCCGCCATCCATGCCTCAACCTCCGGCACCATCGAAGCCATTGGCCCCACGCCGGTTCCCCATGCCTCTGGTCTGAAAGGCCTTGCCATTACCCTGGTTCCCGATGGCAAGGACGAGTGGACCGACCCAATGCCGACCCTGCCCGATGACGCCGCGCCCGAAGATATTGCCAAGCGTGTCGCCGAAGCTGGCATTGTCGGCCTGGGGGGAGCAACCTTCCCCTCTGCGGTCAAACTGAACCTACGGGAACGCCATAACCTGACCACCTTGGTGATGAATGGCGCGGAATGCGAACCCTTCCTGACCTGTGATGATCGCTTAATGCGCGAGCACACAGAAGAGGTCGTGGCCGGCGTCGCCCTGATGGCACGTGCCTTGGGCGTATCCCGAACCCTGATCGCCATTGAAAGCAACAAGCCCGAAGCCACGGAAGCGATGATCGCCGCCGTCGCCACATACCCCGATATCGACGTAGCTCAAGTGCCGACACGCTATCCCATGGGATCAGAAAAACATCTGGTCCATACCCTGACCGGCCTGGAAACTCCGGCCCGCGCCCTGACCGCCGACATCGGCGTCGTGGTTCACAATATTGCCACTGCCTTCGCTGTCTATGACGCGGTCAAACGTGGGCGGCCTTTGGTCTCCCGCATCTTAACGGTTTCTGGCGGTGCCATTGCCACCCCCATGAACCTGAAGGTCGCCCTGGGAACGCCGATTGCCGACCTCATCGCCTTTTGCGGCGGTTTTACTCAGGAACCACAAGAAATCCTCTCCGGCGGGCCGATGATGGGGCAGCCCTTGCGCTCCACCGATATCCCCACCGTCAAAGGCATGAACGGCATTCTCGCCCTGGTTCCCGCAGACACGAAACGCGGCCCCGCCCACGCCTGTTTGCGCTGTGGCACCTGCGTCACGGCTTGCCCGTGCGGCCTGCTTCCCCTGGAAATCGCCGCCAACATCCGCAACGGCAACTTCGACGCGGCGGTCAGTGCCGGATTGATGGACTGCATCGGTTGCGGCAGTTGTGCTTACGCCTGTCCCTCACGCTTGCCCCTGGTGCAGATCTTCCACTACGCAAAGGGCCACATCGGGGCCGAGCAACGCGCCCAACAGCGCAACGAAGAAGCCAAACGTTTGGCGCAACAAAAAGCCATCCGACAGGAAAAACTCGCTGCCGAGCGCCGCGCCCTCATGGAAAAGAAAAAGGCCGCAGCCGCGAAGGCCCGCGCCACCGCCCAAGGAGCCGCCGACCAATGATCTCGCGTCCCTTCGTCGCCGGTCCTTTCGCCCACGCGGGGCGTTCGACACCGATGATCATGTCCTGGGTGATGATTGCCCTGACCCCTGCCACCGTGTTCGGCCTGGGGCTGTTCGGGTG
>JAFGWD010000307.1 GCA_016937315.1 Rhodospirillaceae bacterium | reverse complement strand
GTTCTGATTGACGCATCGCGAGTTCTCGTTTCGGACGCAGTGCGTCGTTGGTTGGATCTATGTCCCCTCTCTTGGGAACGTGTGCTGGCTGGGGGCGATGATTACGAACTCGCCTTTTCTTGTGCTCCGGAGGATTTTGGAGCCTTAGCCACGCAACTCGATGCGGTGGGAACCCCTGCTGTTGAGAATGGCCGGGCCAAGCTAGGGGAAGGGCGGGTGTTTCGAGTCGAATCAGGACACCTGATACAGGTCGAAGGCCCATGTGGGCATACTCATGGGGCTCATCCTGCGGGAGGGACGCCGACATGAAGCGCGTATTGATTATTGTCGTGGTGGCGTTGCTGTTGTCCGCTGGCGTTGGCGTTGGGGTATATGTCTTTGCCCCTAGCTTGTTAGGGGTTGAGAAAACGGCAGATGCCGCGCCTGAGCCGCCTCCGTCCGTTGTTGAAGCGCCGAAAAAACCGAGCCTGGTTCACATGGCGACAATTGATGTCCCCATTGTTTCCGATGGTGTTATTGACCGACAGGTTCACTTTACGGTGCTCTTGATAACGGCGCCAGAATCACAGGTTACTGTGCAAGATGGTCTGCCAAGACTACGTAATGCCTTCATCCAATTTGCCTATGCCGCTTTTCCCCAGCAGTTTGAAAAGGGGGGGCATATGGAGTTACCGCGCTTGAAAGTGTCTTTGAAACAGATCGCACAGCGGCTCTTTGGGGGGGACGTGATTCATGACGTTCTGATCCAGTCATATTTCGAGATGTAAATATTTTTCGGGTTTTGTGGAAATAGAGGCGGATTTTACCGTTTTCCGGTTTCGGTTTGTGCGAAATTCGGGCAATATTTCGCCGCTTTTCTAAGGGTGGGGGCCAGGGAGGCAACCACCAGCTTCAGGTGCCGTATCGCAGGGCGGGAATTCCCGGTCCCCGATCGTTGCCTTTTGTCCGTTTCGGGAGAACTTCTTTATGGTTGCTCTGTACA
Source organism: Rhodospirillaceae bacterium (assembly GCA_016937315.1). Classification (GTDB taxonomy): domain Bacteria; phylum Pseudomonadota; class Alphaproteobacteria; order Rhodospirillales; family Rhodospirillaceae; genus Oleispirillum. The sequence continues at coordinate 5,898 of JAFGWD010000307.1, read as the reverse complement.
TTTTTGTCATCCTCTGCGGGATCGGCGCGCTGGCCTATGGCGCGTGGGCAATCCGCTCCATCCTCGATGCCGAGGCTGGAAACGAACGGATGCAAGACATCGCCGCCGCGATTCAGGAAGGGGCTTCGGCCTATCTGAACCGGCAATACACCACGATCGCCGGCGTTGGCATCGTGGTTGGCGTTCTTTTGGGGATTATCCTGGGTTTCCATGTTGCCGTTGGCTTTTTCATCGGTGCCGTGTTGTCTGGGATCGCGGGTTACGTTGGCATGAACGTGTCGGTGCGTGCCAACGTGCGGACTGCGGATGCGGCACGCACCGGGGGATTGGCTCCCGCGCTTGACATTGCATTCAAGTCGGGTGCGGTGACCGGCATGCTGGTGGTCGGTTTGGGGCTTTTGGGTGTTGCCACATACTATCTGATTTTGCGTGGCGTATTTGATGCGTCGTCTCAGTCCGAACTGCGGCAAATTATGGAAGCCTTGGTGGCTTTGTCTTTTGGTGCCTCGCTGATTTCCATCTTCGCACGTTTGGGTGGCGGCATCTTTACCAAAGGTGCTGATGTCGGTGCCGACTTGGTGGGCAAAGTCGAAGCGGGGATTCCTGAAGATGATCCGCGTAACCCAGCGGTGATTGCGGACAACGTCGGTGACAATGTCGGTGATTGCGCTGGTATGGCGGCCGATTTGTTCGAAACCTATGCGGTGACGGTGGTTGCCACCATGCTGTTGGCGTCGATCTTCTTTGCGCCGGAACTCCAGACCAAGATGATGGCTCTGCCATTGTTGATCTGTGGCGTTTGCGTTGCGGCTTCGATTGCGGGAACGTTCTTCGTCAAGCTTGGCGCCTCGAACAACATCATGAACGCCCTCTACAAGGGTTTTCTGGCTTCTGCGGGCATTTCTGCGGTTCTGGTCATCTTGTCGATTTTGGCCTTGTTCGGTGGTTTCACCACGCCTCTGGCCTTGAAGTCGGGTGAAGTCCTGACCTCTGGTGGTTTGGTGGTGTGTGCGATTATTGGCTTGGTTGTCTCCGGGCTGATTGTTTGGATCAGCGAGTACTACACTGGGACCGGACATCGTCCCGTGACATCCATCGCCAAGGCTTCGGAAACGGGGCACGGCACTAACGTTATCCAGGGTCTTGCGGTTTCCATGGAAGCACCGGCCCTGCCGGTGATCGTGATCTCCGCAGGCATCATTGCCACTTATATGATCTCTGGGATTTACGGTATCGCTATTGCCGCAACCACGATGCTGGCGTTGACGGGTATCGTCGTCGCGTTGGATGCCTATGGCCCGGTGACCGACAATGCCGGTGGTATTGCGGAAATGGCCGGGTTGCCGGATGACGTACGTGTTACCACCGATGCTCTGGATGCCGTCGGTAACACCACTAAGGCGGTGACTAAGGGGTATGCCATTGGTTCTGCCGGTTTGGCAGCGCTGGTGCTGTTCTCGGCCTATGTGGCTGACCTTGAGCACTATTTTCCGGACCTTGCGGTGACGTTCCAGTTGCAGGACCCCTTCGTTGTCGTGGGACTGTTCCTGGGCGGTTTGTTGCCGTACCTGTTCGGGTCCATGGGCATGATGGCTGTGGGCCGTTCCGCAGGTGCCGTGGTCAAGGAAGTGCGGCGCCAGTTCAAGGAAATCCCTGGCATCATGGAAGGCACGGCCAAGCCCGATTACAGCCGAGCTGTGGATATGCTGACCAAGGCGGCAATCAAGGAAATGTTGGTGCCGTCGATGTTGCCGGTGTTCGCTCCGGTGGTTTTGGTTTTCGTTATGTGGCCGATTGCCGGTTTGGCGGCGGCCTTGACCTCGCTGGGTGCCATGCTGTTGGGAACCATCGTGACGGGCTTGTTTGTCGCGTTGTCGATGACGTCCGGCGGCGGAGCTTGGGATAACGCCAAAAAGTACATCGAAGATGGTCACTTTGGCGGCAAGGGCTCTGATGCACACAAGGCAGCGGTGACGGGGGATACTGTCGGTGATCCCTATAAGGATACTGCTGGTCCCGCAATCAATCCGATGATCAAGATCATCAACATTGTTGCGCTGTTGTTGTTGGCGATGATCGCCTGAGACAGCATGAAACTGACGAAAACGCCCCCGAAATTCGGGGGCGTTTTTCATGTTCAAAGCGAAACAGAAGGGCCGGTTAATCCGAGGTTCCTTTCTCTGAAGACGCATTAAAGCGCCCGATATTGCCCACCATTTGCTCGACGATGGTCATGTTGTGTCCAGCGGTTGGAGTCTTCTTTTCTGACAAAGCGATGGTGTTGCCATCCTCTTTACTTTTATTCACAATGGTTTTGACTAGGCCTTCGTCATCAAAGGTAATGGACAGAACGCTACGATCAGTTTCTTCCGTCGCGAAGAAGGCTTCATTTTGCTGTGTGGAACTGATGTAGAACCAGACTTCTTGCCCATAAAGCGAACGGCTGGAGGGAGAGCCAAGAATTTCCCGGACCTGAGAGCGAGTCTGTTCGCCAGGTTTAATTTTTGCCAAGTCTTCGGCCAAAGGGCGGTTACCTGTCGTATAAACATGCGGACCACAACCAAACAATCCCAGTCCGAGGGTCAGAATCGCGCAGGTCGCCAGCATCCGGGATTTCGCAGTGTTTATGTCCATGTTTCTCGTCTCCATCCCCGTTGGGGAACACTATATAGGACTGGGCACCGATATAAAGCAGCAAAGCCGAAGAGGGAAGCCCGCTTCGTCGCCGTTGGGTGTTTTGTAACAAGGAGGCGAAGGTTTGTCTTGGTTTCGCAGGAAACTCCGTGTTGCTCCGAGCGTGGTCAGAACGGTTTATGCGGGTGTGGTTGCGGCGGCGCGACGTCCTGTGTTTCATGAGCTTTGTGGTGTCCCGGACAGCCTGGATGGACGCTTTGATGTGTTGTGCCTGCATGCATTTCTCGCGATGCGACGGTTAAAGGTGATTGGCACAGACGAGTCGAAAGCCCTATCTCAGGCATTGTTTGATGCGATGTTTCTCGATATGGAGGCGGCTTTGCGCCAGATCGGCGTGAGCGACTTACGCGTTGGTCAAGAGATTAAGGCCATGGCGCGTGCCTTCCTGGGGCGTGTTGAGGCCTATGATGCGGCGTTTGTGATTGGAGGAGGAGAGGCGTTATCTTGTGCTCTGGCGCGTAATGTCTTTCGTGGGGATGATAAGGATGGGCTGGCGATTGTAGCCTTGACGCGGTATATGGAAGCCGCCGACGTGGCTTTGTCCACACAGCCGAATGCCCAGGTGATGGGGGGTGCGCTTGCCTTTCCCGACTTTCTGTTGTCTCCAGACCCGGATTAACAAAGATGTCTAACGACTTGTTAATAAAAGAAGAATTTTCCAGAAAATTTCAGGCGCGGAAAATTCCAGCGTCTGGTTTGCGTGTGGACTTAGTGGCAACATCCGAGGAATGTGCGGCACTGACGGAGCGGCTTGGGATTCTGTCCTGCTCGTCATTGGTGGCGGCATTGACGTTGACGGTTTCCGATGACGGGAAACAGGTGCATGTCGATGGGCGTATACAGGCTGATGTTGCCCAGGCTTGTGTGGTCAGTCTGGAGCCAGTTGAACAGAAGATCAATGAGCCGGTATCACTTTTGTTTCTGAACGAGTCTCGCTTCGAAGCCTATGAAAAATTAGCCCTTATCAACGGTGATCCCGATGATGAAGAAATCCCGTACCCCATTTTGAAGGGTGTTTTTGACGTGGGTGCCGCAATTACGGAATGCCTTGCCCTGGAACTTGACCCTTATCCCCGTCGCGATGACGCTGAATTGCCTCCGTCTATTCAGGATGATGTTGAGGCAGAACCGCTGCCAGAGCGGCGGAATCCCTTTGCTGTTTTGCAAACTTTGCACCGTCCAGATGGCTCCGATGTGAATGGTAACGAAACGTGATGCGTATAGGGCTTGCTCTATGGCCAGATATCGTCTAATTAATCCGGCCTTCTATGGAACCCTTTAAGAACGAAAAGTGAGAGAGCCATGGCCGTCCCAAAGAAAAAGACGTCCAAGTCGAAGCGCAATATGCGCCGGTCGCATCATGCGCTGAAGCCTTCGGCCTACGTCGAGTGCCCGAATTGCGGGGAACTGAAACGCCCGCACCATGTCTGCGCCGCTTGTGGCCAGTATGATGGTCGTGAGGTGGTGACGCAGGCCGCGTAAAGCGGTCTTTGCGTCAGCCTAATTATGAGGACGGGTCTAGTGTCAAAATCCATCACGCTTGCGCTGGATGGAATGGGAGGAGATGACGCCCCGGACATTGTTCTGGACGGCGTCTCCCTGGCCCGTAAACGTCATCCTGACGTGCGTTACCTGTTATTCGGTGACGAAGCCGTTTTGAACCCGCTTTTAGAAAAGCGCTACAAAGGGCTGCAAACCATCGTCACGGTGTGTCATGCACCGGACGTCATTACCAATAATGATAAGCCGTCCGTCGCTTTGCGAAATGGACGCAATTCCAGCATGGCTAAAGCCATTAAGGCCGTTAAGGACGGACGGGCCGATGGTGTCATTTCAGCGGGCAATACGGGTGCGCTGATGGCCATGTCCAAGGTAACTTTAAGAACGTTGCCCGGCATTGATCGACCGGCAATTGCCGCGTTAATGCCGACACAGCGAGGGGAGAGCGTTGTTTTGGATCTCGGGGCCAATACCGAGTGCAACGCCAATAATCTTGTTGAATTTGCCCTAATGGGGACTTTGTTCGCGCACAGCCTGTTGGATCTGGACAAGCCGACGGTTGGCCTTCTTAACATTGGAGAAGAAGAACAAAAGGGGCGCAACGAGGTTAAAGAAGCGGCCGCGATTCTACGCGAGAACACAGGTCTGGTGAACTTTGCTGGATTTGTGGAGGGCGATGACATTGGCCTTGGTACCGTCGATGTGGTGGTGACGGATGGTTTTACCGGCAATGTCGCTTTGAAGACCATAGAGGGGACGGCCAAAGTGATGAGCCGTTTCCTGAAAGAAGCCTTCAAAAGTTCGTTACTTGCACAGATCGGGTATCTTCTGGCTCGCCCGGCGATGAATCGGGTTCGTCATCGAACGGATCCTCGCCGTTACAATGGTGCAATGTTCCTCGGCCTTAACGGAATTGTCGTCAAGAGTCACGGTGGTACCGATGGATTGGGTTTTGCCAATGCCATTGGGGTTGCCGTTGACATGGTTCGACACGGCTTCAATGAGCGAATCAATACCGACCTCAAGAAGCTGCACTCCCAATCCGTTACGGCTGAGGTGCACGTCATATGAGCATAATTCGTTCGCGTCTGATTGGCGTTGGGGCTTATTTGCCCGAACGTATCGTTACCAATGACGAATTGGCAAAAACCGTTGAAACGTCGGATGCCTGGATCGTCGAGCGCAGTGGCATCCGGCAGAGGCATATTGCTGCCGAAGGTGAGCTGACGTCAGACCTTGCTACGGCTGCCGCCCGCGAGGCTATGGATGCCGCTGGGGTTGGGCCGGATGATATCGACCTGATTGTTCTTGGCACGACGACGCCAGATGATACCTTTCCTGCAACGGCGGCGAAGGTGCAGGCAAACCTTGGCATAGCGGGAGGCTTTGCCTTTGATGTGCAGGCCGTCTGTTCCGGGTTTTTATACGCACTTTCAACGGCAGATAAATTTATCCGAAGCGGTGATGTCAAGACCGCCTTGGTGATCGGTGCGGAAACCTTCTCGCGCTTGCTGGATTGGAGCGACCGCGAAACCTGCGTTCTCTTCGGCGATGGTGCGGGGGCCGTTGTGTTGCAGGCCTCTTCGGGCGAGGGGACGAACGCAGATAGCGGTATTCTTTCCACGCACCTGCATTCCGATGGGCGTTTCCGCGACCTGTTGTATGTGGATGGTGGACCGTCGCGAACACAGACCGTTGGGTTCG
>JAFGWD010000306.1 GCA_016937315.1 Rhodospirillaceae bacterium | reverse complement strand
GGCGGTTGGATCTGCCGACCTTTGGGAGCATAGGCCTTCCGAGAGGCCAAGCCATGTCGGCCAAGGCATCCTGCCTCATCCGGATTGGGACGCAAGGGACCGGTGCGCGGGCGTTGTCTGCGAAATCCCATATTTTGGTTATCCTTATCCAAAGGTAAAGGCAAAACCCTGCACTCCAGGGTCCAGGAACTCAATGGAAAACGTGCGCTCACGCACGGCTCCGTTTTGGCGGACCAATTGATACAGGCGTTGGTCAGTGATCACGCCCTGTCCGCGTGCATTGACATCAAGGCCTGCATCCGGGCCAGGCGGGACACCATCCAGGAGAATGCGGAAGCGAACCGCTTGTCCGTTGGCTTGTGGCCCCAGAACCAGATGCAAATCACGGGCATGAAACCGCATGACAAGGCATCCGTTCGCGTCCTCCAGATGTGCTTCTTCCGCGCCCAACGTCCAATCCCCAGACAGCGCCCATTGATTCAAAACCAACGTTTTCGGCACCGTATAGCTCTCGGTTTGGTCACGACTTATGCCCTCGGGAGACGCAAATCCGGCCTGACGCCCGTACCCTAAATAGGTTTCCGGCGATCTTACGTTGGCAAAATCGGCTGGCATGGCCGCGCCGGAGGATTCGGCCTCAATCCTTCGTTCGTCCAGAGTAGCCCCATTTTCCTGCAAAAGATCACGAATGGCTTGCTCTGTGCGGTCGGTATTGCCCTCACCAAAGTGGCGATAGCGAATTTTCCCCGCACCATCCATCAGATAGTGCGCGGGCCAATACCGATTGGCAAAGCCACGCCACACCGCATAGTCGTTGTCCATGGCGACAGGATACGTCACCCCCAAATCCGAAGCCGCACGACTGACGTTGCCCACAATCTTCTCAAAGGCAAACTCCGGCGTATGAACGCCGATGGTGATCAAACCTTTGTCACGATACGCGGCATCCCAAGCGCGAACGTGGGGTAGGGAACGGAGGCAGTTGATGCAAGAGTACGTCCAAAAGTCGATCAAAACGACTTTACCCTTCAAGGTCTCGGGACGGATGGGCGGACCATTCAACCAGTGTGTGGCTCCCCCAAAAGACGCTAAGGGTGTCGCATCCGTTGACCGGGACGACACAGCCGGAAGCGGCAGTTGGTCGAGAATAGCTTGCTCCCATTGCGTGGTACCAGACGCCGACCAACGGGCCAGAGTTTCGGTGCCGACAACGGTGAGCACAACCCCAACCAGGACCAATCCCCCAAGGCCACGGCGAAGGGTTTCGCCCAGCCCCATGCGGGCTTTTATGGCGCTAACGAGGCGACCACCAACCAGCAACACAATCGCCAAAGAGGTTGCCGCACCCGCACCATAAGCAGCCAGAGCGGTAAAGGCACCTCCGCCTTGCAACGCCGCACCACCTAAGATAAGGCCAAGAATCGGCCCCGCACAAGGCGCCCAAACCAAGCCGCTGGCAATCCCGGTCAAGAGAGCGCCAGTGGGGCTATCGGGGGTGCGATCCGCCTGGGCGGAAACCCGCTCCCCCATCCCCACAAACGGACGCATCACCCATGTGGCCATTGAGGGCAGCAGCAAGGTCAGCCCCATCACGGTTAAAAAGGCCAGCGCCACCCAGCGGCCAATTTGATTCCCGGTTGCCGCCCAGGCTCCTCCCAAAGCGGCCAAACTGGCCACCGCCGCGAACGTCATCGCCATACCCAACAAAAGTGGCAGACCATTGCGGAGGAAATTCGTCCCGGCACGCGCAAAAACAAACGGCAAGACCGGCAAGATGCACGGGCTCGCGATGGTCAGCAATCCACCCAAGTACGCGGCCAACAGCAGCATGATGATCCTCTATCCGGTGGCCTGAAAGGTGAGAGCAATGCCGTTGATGCAGTACCGCAAGCCAGTCGGTGCCGGACCATCGGTAAAAACATGCCCCAGATGCCCGCCACAACGGCGGCAATGAACCTCCGTCCGGGCCATACCGAGGCTGCGATCTTCTGTGGTGCCAATGGCGGCATCGATCGGCGCCCAGAAACTGGGCCAGCCAGTGCCACTATCGAATTTGGTATCGGACGCAAAAACCGGCAAATCACATCCGGCACAGGCAAACGTTCCGGCACGTTTTTCGTCGTTCAAGGGACTGGAATACGGGCGTTCGGTGCCATGACCACGCAAGACATCGTATTGCCGTGCCGTTAAACGATCACGCCAATCGACATCACTGCGCTGAATTTCAAAGGCAGGCCTATCCGCCTTTCTCGAAGTCAAACGCGCACCGGCCCACACCGCCGCAGCGGTCAGGCCAAAAGCCAAGGTTGTGCGTCGTGTCATCATCCTGTTCGAGTCCTTCTCAATAAGGTCTCCCACACAGGACATAGTGGCAATGAGAGATATTCTAAAGAGCCGAATACCTCTCATTATTTATGTGGTTTCTTATTTAGATCCTGCTCAACAGACCGCCTCAATGGGGGCTGCAACAGTGCGCTGCGTAATCAGGGCAATAAGAACCGCTTACGGGCATCAACCGCCCGCGAAATCAATCCGCCCCCCTGGCAACGGCACCGCAACACCGGTGGTGCCAGGAAAGCTGATCGGCAGCCCACGCACCGCCCGCACCGCCAAGAACCCAAAGGCCTGAGCTTCCAGGGCATCCCCGTCCCAGCCAATATCTTCAGCAGCCAAGACCGGCACCCCCAGCGCATCGCGCAAACCAGACATCAGCACCGGATTGCATCGCCCACCGCCACAAACCACCCAGCAGGAAGGCGCACAAGGCAGAACCGTTCGCACTGCGGCCACCGCACGGACAGTGAACGCCGTCAACGTCGCCGCCCCATCCTCCACCGTCATCGTGCCTTTCGGCGGTAAGTGGAACGCATCACGATCCAGGGATTTCGGTGGCGCCGCCATGAAAAATGGCGCGGATAACACCTCAGCCAACCACACTTCATTGACACATCCACGCGCCGCCAAATGCCCATCCACATCGCAGGGGCGTCCGGTATGCAACGCCACCCAATCGTCGATCAAGGCGTTTCCGGGGCCGGTATCACACGCCACCATGTCGCCGTCTTCGGCAACCACCGTCACATTGGCCACGCCCCCCACATTTAACACCGCAATGGGGCCAGATGGACGCGCCGTCCCCTCTGGACGCGCCGTCCACCCCGACACCAAGGCACGATGATACACTGGAACCAACGGGGCTCCCTGCCCGCCAGACGCAACATCGAGACTACGGAAATCCGACACCACGGTCCGGTCCAGTATCCGCCCCAACCGTGCGCCATCACCGATTTGCACCGTTACGCCCCGCTCCGGCGCATGGAACAGAGTCTGTCCGTGAAAACCGATCAGATCAACGTGCTGCCAATCCGGCGGGATATCGGCCAACAGATCTTGCACCGCCTTAGCATGCAAATCCGTGACAAGGCGTACCACCTCCTGGACCTCCGGTGCCTCACAATCCTGCCGCCCAAAGACGGATTTGATTCGTGCACGCACGTCTGGGGCATAGGGAAAGGTCCGGCGGGGACCAAAGGCAATAACCGCCTCACCATCGGTCTTGATCAGGGCCGCATCAATGCCGTCCAAGGACGTCCCGCTCATCAGACCCAGCGCAATCATCGGTTCGAAAATCATAAAGACTGGCTCCCATTGGGTGCTTCCGCTAAAACACATGAGTTTCGTAAACCAGAGCTAACACAAGTTGAGCATCATGAGCACCTTCAAATCGGACTTCCTGCAAACCGTTTCTGAACGCGGATACATTCACCAGTGCACCGACCTTGAGGGATTGGACACGACCTATGCAGGCAGCCCGGTCCCCGCGTATATTGGCTTTGACTGCACAGCAGACAGTTTACATGTCGGGTCGATGGTGCCGATCATGCTGCTGCGCCGCCTACAACAAAGCGGCCACAAGCCCATCGTCCTGATGGGCGGCGGAACCACCAAAGTCGGCGACCCCACCGGACGAGATTCCGCACGGCAAATGCTGACCGACGCGGATATCGCCCGCAATATGGCCGGGATTAAAATTGTCTTTGAAAAGTTCCTGACTTTCGGTGACGGCCCCACCGACGCCATCATGATCAACAATGCCGATTGGCTGGATAAAATCCCCTACCTGGAATTCCTACGCGACTATGGCCGCCATTTTTCGATCAACCGCATGCTCTCCTTCGATTCGGTAAAACTGCGGCTAGAACGTGAGACGCCCATGTCGTTTCTCGAATTCAACTATATGATTCTCCAGGCTTATGATTTCCTGGAAATCAACCGCACCTATGGCTGCCGCTTGCAAATGGGCGGATCGGACCAATGGGGCAACATCATCAATGGTGTTGAACTGGGACGCCGCGTCGATGGTGCCGAGTTGTTCGGCCTCACCGTACCGCTGATCACCTCCGCATCGGGCGCAAAGATGGGCAAGACCGCCCAAGGTGCCGTGTGGTTGAACGAAGACCGCCTGCCCGCCTATGACTACTGGCAATTCTGGCGTAACACCGAGGACGCCGACGTTGGCCGCTTCCTCAAGCTGTTCACCGATCTGCCGATGGATGAAATCCGCCGGTTGGAAACCCTGCAAGGCGCGGAGATCAACGACGCGAAGAAAATCCTCGCGAATGCCGCAACCACCTTGTGTCGAGGCGCAGAGGCGGCCACCGCCGCCGAGGAAACCGCCCGTCGCACCTTTGAACAAGGACAAACCGGCGATGCTCTCCCCTCCGTCAAGGTCGGCATGGACGCCCTAGACCAAGGCTACGCCGTGGCCGATGCGATGGTGTCCACCGGATTATCTGCCACCAAGGGCGAAGCCCGACGTTTAATCAAGCAAGGTGCCGTCAAGATCAACGATGCGACACTGACCGACACAGAAGCCAAACTTATGCCGGAACACCTGAACGCCGGACAGATCAAATTGTCGGCGGGCAAGAAGCGCCATGCGCTGGTAAAAATTCAGTAAGAACACGGACACTGTCCCCGCCCCTTGCAAGGGGCGGGGCAACAGACCGGCAAGACCTTAACCCTTCAGCGCCTTGACTTCCGCCAAGACCGCATCAACGTGACCGTCAACGTTGACCTTGCGCCACGCCTTACGCACCACGCCGTCGGCATCAATCAGAAAAGTCGAACGCTCTACACCCATGAACGTCTTCCCGTACATGCTGCGTTCTTTCCACACGCCAAATGCCTCGCACAAACGCCCATCGGCGTCAGAGAGCAGCGGAAAGTTCAGAGAAAACTTCTGCTTAAACTTATCATGCGAAGCCCCGTCATCGCGGGAAACCCCAAGCACCACACAATCCAAGCCTGAGAAATCCGGGAGATTATCGCGGAACGCACAGGCCTCCGTGGTACAGCCAGGGGTATCATCCTTCGGATAAAAATACAGAACGACGATCTTACCCTTGAGGTCGGACAATGAAACCAATCCACCACCACCCGTGGCCAGTGTCAGGTCCGGGAGTGTGTCGCCAATATCGATCATGAGAGCTCCTTATTGTTGGATAGCTCCGTGGCCGGGTCTGAGATCAGGCCAGAGAACGCGGCAGCGGTTTTCTCCGCCATGCTCTCCATCTGCTGTTTCAATCCCTCAAAATCAACCGTTGCCGTGGCGCGGCAGAGTTTCTCTCGCAGACCTCGCGGCAATTCGTCCTCGCCCGAGTGCTCCGCCATGGTCAGACGCAAAATCATTTGCACGGTGTTCCAAAACCGCCGTGCAACCAGCAAATCATCGGCAATGTTTCGGGGAATCACGCCCTTTTGCCCCGCGAAACAAATCGCCTCAGCGGCACCACCCTCCAAAATATCCGGCATCTGCCTGGCGTAACGCAATTGCAGGTATTGCGCGATAAAATCGATATCGACCAAGCCACCACGACGCTGCTTGACCTCCCACGGGGACGCCACCGATAAGCTTTTACGCATCCGGGCACGCATCTCAGCCACATCCAGCAACAGACGGTCCGGGTCGCGTGGCGCAATCAGAGTCTCATGCACAATGGCATCGACCCGCGCCCCCAGCGCCGCATCTCCCGCCACAATATGGGCACGGGTCAAGGCTTGATGCTCCCAGGTCCAGGCTGAACTGGCGTGATAGCGTGCGAAAGACTCCAGGCTGGCCGCCAGAGGACCCGCGTTACCACTGGGGCGCAAACGCATATCGACGTCATACAGCGTCCCTTCGCCGGTTGGCGCGGTCAGCGCATTCACAAAACGTTGAACAAAACGTGCGTAATAGGACGGGGTCGCCAGCGGGCGCGGGCCATCCGACTGTGCATCCACCGGCGCATCATAAATCAGGATCAGATCCAGGTCCGAAGTCGGCGTCATTTCCCGTGCCCCCAGACGCCCCATCGCCAACACCGCCAGCGTGCCGCCAACAACACGGCCATGCAGTTTCGCGAACTCGGCTTCCACTTCTGTCAACAACGCACGTAAAACCGCTTCGGCGAGATCGGACAAATGCTGACCCGCAGCCTCGGCGTCAATCACACCGCGCAGCGTCTGTACACCGATTTGAAACGCCCGATCTTTGACAAAGCGCCGAGCCGTATTCAACACGTCTTCATAATCCACGGCCTGTGCGAAACGCAGACGCAAATCCGACGCAGCGGTGGCAACCGCCGCTGGCGGCTGGAAAAACTCCGGCGACATCAGATTGTCGAGCAAGCTGGGATTATGACTCAATGCTTCCGCCAGTTTCGGGGAATCGCCCAAAAGCTCCGCTAACGCATCCATGATCGGTGGATGGGCATGAAACAGGGAAAATACCTGAATTCCAGCAGGCAATTTTGCCAAAAAGGCATCGAATTGACGGAACGCTTCATCCGGTCGGGACGTCCGACCTAACGCCGTCAAAAGCGCAGGTGCCAACTCAGTCAAAATTTCCCGTGCTCGTGTTGAACGCGTTGCACGATAACGTCCAAAATGCCACGCCCGCAGGCTGGCACTGACGGCCTCGGGCTGAGAGAATCCCATTTCACGCAAAGTCGCCAATGTATCCGGGTCATCCTCGGTTCCCGTGAAAACCAAATTACCACCCTGCCCCGACAACTCCGGTGCATCGGCAAATAACGCCGAATAATGTGCCTCAACCCGACGCAAATGCACCAACAAGGCGTCCTCAAAAGCTTCTGGCGTTCCGTACCCCAAGAAGGTTGCCACATGGGCAAGCTTTTCCGGCGCGGTTGGCAGAGACTGGGTCTGCGCGTCATCAATCATTTGCAACCGATGTTCGACACGACGCAGAAAAAGGTAAGAGTCCTTCATGTCACGGGCGGTGGCGGCAGTGACGTGGCCCAGATCCACCAGCACATCCAAGGCATGCAAGGTTTTTGACATCCGCAAATGGGGCTGCCGCCCGCCCCAGATCAATTGCTGCGTCTGGGCGAAAAACTCGATTTCCCGGATGCCACCACGCCCCAGTTTGACGTTATGTCCTGGGGCCACCATGTCCCGCCCACCCGCTTTCGCGCTGATCTGCCGCTTAATTGAGTGAATGTCCTGAATGGCATTAAAATCCAGAGACCTGCGCCAAACATAAGGGCGCAGAAATTTTAAGAATTCCTCCCCCGCCACGATATCACCCGCCACCGGACGCGCCTTAATCATCGCCGCGCGTTCCCAGTTTTGGCCAAACCCCTCATAATAGATTTCAGCGGCTTCGGTAGACATCGCGACAGGCGTCGATCCAGGATCCGGGCGCAAACGTAAATCGGTGCGAAAAACATAGCCTTCGGCAGTACGCGTTTCAAAGATCGACACCAAATCGCGCGTCAGGCGGATAAATGTTTTGCGCGGATCGTCGATCCCCACTGCCACTGCCTTGGTTTCATCGTAAAGAGCAATCAAATCGACATCAGAGGAATAGTTGAGCTCCCGCGCCCCGAGTTTCCCCATCGCCAGCAGAAAAAAACCGGCATCAACCTCTGGATTGGCAATATCCGACCCCCGTAACGGCCGAACCAGATGACGAACCGTAAGTTTAAGAGCGATTTCAGCCACATCGCTGATCATTTCGATCAGAGTCTCAACCGGCAACGCCCCCGCGACATCGGCCATGGCGATCACCAATGCGGCGCGGCGCTTGAAAAGTCGCAGATCCTTCATCAATTGATTGCGGTCCGTCTGGTCGTGACACACCGCAGTCACAGCCTCGCACAAGGACGCAAACGCCGCCTCTGGACCACGACACAAAGCATCCAGTGCCGCGTCGACCCCAGTCAACAAAGAAAGAGAAAGGTAAGGACTGTTACCAAACAACGCCGCAAGCAAACGCCCTGCCAAGGGATGTGTGACCGCCGCGATCATCGCCTGTGCACGGTCCGGACACGCATCCGCAGTGGAGGCCGCCAATGTTCGCCAATGATCAAAACCGATCTCAGCGGCAGATGGCGACGCACTTTCCGGGATGACGTGGGCTTGAGAAGGAAATACAAAATCAAACATGCGTGACTTCCAAAGCGGCCCAAGCGAAAATGCTCGGGTGTGAACAGGTGGCGAGGCTATCATTCTCCGTCGAACACTATCATATGCGATCCGTGCGGCATTAGGGGCCATCGCCTTTCTCGTGGTGTTTTCCCTCGCCATTGGCGGAACCGTGATCTGGCGTGTCCGTCAAGGACCGGTCTCCATCGCTCAAGTTTTGCCGATTTTAGAGGACCAAGTCCAGACTCGCACGGGCCTCCATGTCACCGCAAAAAATGCCTTTCTTGCCTGGGATGACATGCGCCACCGCTTGGTCATTCGCCTGACTCAAGTCGCCATGTCCGGCGCTCCCGGCACGGTCACACGCCTGCCAGTGGTCGATTTATCCTATCGCCTGAAGGCCTTAATGCATGGCGCGGTCCTACCCACCGCCGCTATTGTCTATCGCCCCCGCCTGGTGCTGTCGCGGGATGCCAATGGCGATGTCACCGTCGGTGTTGGTTCTGAAACGTTGGCCCCCACGACAACCAGCGGAACAGAGCCCTCCTTCGACCTCAAGGCCACACTGGCCCCCCTTATGGCCGAAGGCGACAGGCATTTGGACTTCATCGCCATTGTCGAAGCCGAGGCCACGGTCATCGACATCCCGCGTGGCCGTCATTACCGCGTACCGCGCCTGGATGCCAGCCTGGAGCGAACCTGGAATGGCTTAAATGCCCACGCCGAGTTCTCTTCCCTCATCGGTGGCGCGACATCCTTTTTTGCCATTGATGCAACGTTTGATGAAACCTCGGCAGACGTCCGCGCCACCCTCTCCTTCCAAGATGTGGTTCCCAGCCTGTTCGCCGATGAATTCGCCACCCTGGCAACAGTTAAGGGCATTGCTCTACCAATCTCCGGCAAGATATCAGCACGACTGTCCCCCCAGGACATCACCCACATCGCCCTTACCGACCTTATCCATGCTGAGGTCCGGGGGGAAATCCTGGGCGGGTCGGGCACGGTTTTCACGTCCTCCCCCGTAAACATGCCTTTCCCGATTAAGGCGTTTCGCATAAAAGGCGACTATGACGGCATTGCGGGCCACGCGTCTGTGGAAACCCTGCATCTGGACTTGGAAGATGGTGCTTTGTCGGCTTCCGGTACCGCATCATGGCCGACCACCGGCCCAGACACAGCCCCAACCAAAGATAGAATCACCATTTCCACCACAGTGCGCCTCACCGATACCGGCCTAAGCGTCATGGAACGATATTGGCCCCCCAGCATCGCCCCTCCTGCCCGTGATTGGATGGTTGAAAATCTGAAAGATGGCCGCGTCGAAGACGCACGCTTCACCGCAGAAGCTCAGGGGCGAGATCTCGAGTCCCTGGATGTCACGGCGTTTTCGGGTGAAGCGGTGGTCAAAGACGCCTCTGTGCATTTCCTCCGCCCCTTGCCGCCCATCGTCGGCGCTGGCGGACGTGCAACGTTTGGGCTGAAAACCATTGACGTCTACCCGGATGGCGGACATCTCGGTAACCTTGTCGTAGAACCGAGGGGACACATCCAGTTCAGCGGCCTGGATGGAGAGATGCAATACGCAGAGATTGCCGCCAATATCACAGGACCAATCCGTGATGCCCTGGAGCTCTTAGACCAAGACCCACTAAAGCTATTGCACGCCATGGGGACCATCGACCCCAAGGCCATCTCCGGTTCTGGAAAAACACACCTGAGTATGCGCTTCCCGCTGCTTCTTGACCTGCGGATCAAGGACATGGAGGTCAAGGCCACCTCCTCCCTCACCAATGTTGCCATTAAAAACGTGATCCCACGGCGCTCCTTAAGCGAGGGCGTCTTAGACCTAGCCGTTGACCTGGACAGCCTGGAGATTTCTGGCGATGGTAAAGTTAACGGCGTGCCACTACGCCTGGGATGGGAAGAACGCTTTTCCGGACCCGGTATTCGGACCCGGTATACGATCTCCGGCAGCGTCGATGACCAAGGTCGTGCGGCTCTGGGACTGGACTTCATCCCCTTCGTCGCGCCCTACCTCCGAGGTCCAGTGATTGGCGATGCCGTGGCCGGAGTTGACAATCAAGGACACATGTCCCTGGGCGTCCAGTTGGACCTGACCCAAGCCGCAATGGAAGTCCCCGGCATGGGCTGGCGCAAGCTGCAAGGCGGAAACGCTTCGGGCACCGCATCCATCCGTTTCGACCGTGGGCGGCTGATTAACATCCCGCAATTCCGCGTGCAATCCGGTGACTCCTTCGAGGCCAGTGGCAACGCCCAGGCCGACAAGACCGGACGCGTGCAAAATCTGAACTTACGAGATGTCCGCATTGGTCGCAGCATCTTGGAAGGTGGGATGGCCTTTGCCCCAGACGGCAGCATCGACGCCAGCTTCCAAGGATCAACCTTGGACTTGCAGCCCTTGGTTGGTGATGGCGGCTGGAAGGCCTTGGTTGATGATAATGACACCGCCTCCTCTGATCAGACCGTCCCTCCCGCCGTTGTCCACCTGAACGTCGGCCGCGCCTGGGTCTCCGAGAACGGGCAAATGGATGCCGTCACCGGCACCTTGGCCCGAGGCCGCGATGGGAAATGGATCGGTAACGTCAACGGGTCCGTCGATGGTGGGAAAAAAACCGCCATCACGGTCACCCGCATCGACAAAGGCCGCCATGTTTCCGTGGTTTCCGAAGATGCTGGTGCCTTACTGACCGCCTTTGACTTCACCCAGTCGATCAAAAGCGGTGCCATAACCCTGGATGCAACGATTCCCGACGGCGATGGACCCATCACCGGACTGGCCCGCATTAAGACCTTCAATGTCGTCAAGGCTCCAATTGTTGCCCGTCTGGTTTCCGTGGCTTCGATTACCGGCATAGCGGATCTTCTGAGCAACACGGGGGTCAGCTTTTGGTATCTGGAAGCTCCCTTTTCCCTAAATCATGGGGCCGTCGACCTGTCCGAATTCCGCGCCGCTGGCCCGTCCTTCGGCGTCACCGCGAACGGCAGCGTCAACACCGACAGCCGCGACGTTGCCCTCAACGGCACAATCATCCCAGTCAACGTCCTCAATAGCCTGATCACCGACTTGCCGCTGATCGGCCCGATCCTTGGCGGCAAGGACGGCGGCTTGTTCGCTATGAACTATACGATCAAGGGGACGCTGGATGAGCCAGACGTCTCGGTCAATCCGCTGAGTGCCCTGGTCCCCGGCGGCGTGCGGTCACTGTTCTACCCCAACGACAAAAAGCCGGACGTGCAACCCGCACCCCCGGCTCTTGGAAACTAGGACGTAAACTCATAAACAATCAGTCCAGCACCTCTTCAGCCCCGCCAACAATGCGAGAGGCAAGGGACGCCGCCATGAAGCGATCCAAATCGCCATCCAGAACGCCCTGGACATCCGATGTTTCCACCTCAGTACGCAAATCCTTGACCATTTGGTAGGGTTGCAGAACATAAGAACGGATCTGGTGGCCCCAACCAATATCGGTCTTGGCTGCCTCCAGAGCGTTGGCCTTTTCCTCGCGGATTTGCAGTTCGCGTTCGTACAAACGGGCCTTCAACATGTCCCAGCAACGCGCCCGGTTCTGATGTTGGGAACGTTCCATCTGGCACTGCACCACAATGCCGGTGGGATTATGGGTAATCCGCACCGCTGAATCCGTCTTGTTGATGTGCTGTCCACCAGCCCCAGAGGCACGATACGTGTCAATACGGCAGTCTTTTTCCTCGACCACCACATCAATATTGTCGTCCACCACCGGATAGACCCAAACCGAGGAAAAGCTGGTGTGGCGCCGCGCCGCTGAATCATAAGGCGAAATCCGTACCAAGCGATGGACGCCGCTTTCAGTTTTCATCCACCCATAAGCCCCGGCTCCCAGGAAGCGCAGCGTCACCGATTTGATCCCCGCTTCCTCGCCTTCGCTTTCTTCCAGGTATTCGACCTTAAAGCCACGACGTTCGGCCCAACGCATATACATCCGCGTCAGAATCTGCGCCCAATCCTGAGCCTCGGTCCCACCGGCACCGGCATGAATTTCAACGTACGCGTCATTTTGATCCGCTTCGCCGGACAGCAACGTTTCAAGCTTCAAACGCTGTGCTTCCAGGCGTAGGCGATCCAGCGCCGCCTCAGCATCGGCAACGAGATCGGCATCGCCCTCGGCATCACCCAGTTCAATCAGTTCCAGGGTCTCAAACAATTCCGTTTCCAAACGCTTATAACCGGAAATCGCGGTTTCCAGTTTGGT
>JAFGWD010000305.1 GCA_016937315.1 Rhodospirillaceae bacterium | reverse complement strand
CCGGAACATCTGGTGGCGTTTATTTCTGAAATTTGCCAACGCAACCACGTTGCCGGACATCGTGCCGATATTGTGATGGAACGGGCTGCCCGTGCACATGCGGCGTGGGAAGGGCGCTCTGATGTCGTTGCCGACGATATTTTGAAAGTCGCTCCAATGGTGCTGTTGCATCGTATGCGTGCCGGTACCCCAGATATTCCGCCGCCTCCGCCTCCTCCGCCGCCGCCTAAGGATGACGACGATCAGGCGGACGAGAACCAAGCCCCGAACCCGGATCAACCAGACGATCAGCAAGACGATGCACCGCCGCCACCGGAAGGGGATGATCCGGGAGGTGAGGGACCAGAGGAGGATGCCAGCAATCAGGATGATGGTCCTGATGATGCACCGCCTCCACCGCCTCAGGATCCCAGCGATGTGGATACTGATGATGGTCAGGATGTTCCGGATGATGTGCAGGAAGTCGGAACGTCCTATTCTGTCCGCCGTCTGGAGCGGCAAAGCGTAGATCAAACCCTGCGTACGGGGTCGGGACGGCGGTCACGGTCACGTTCCGCCAGCAAGCAAGGGCGCTATGTCAAAAGCACGTCGCGGCAGGGTCGTAATGATTTGGCGCTGGATGCCACCATTCGTGCGGCGGCTCCTTATCAGTTGACGCGGCGAGAGACGGCACTTCAAGCCTTGGCCGTGCATATCGCGGACAGCGACATTCGGGAAAAGGTCCGTGAACGTCGGGTTGGTAATTTCTTGCTGTTCGTGGTTGACGGCTCTGGGTCCATGGGGGCGCAGCGCCGCATGGTGGAAACCAAGGCGGCCATCATGAGCCTGCTTTTGGATGCCTACCAAAAACGCGACAAGGTGGCGATGGTGCTGTTCCGAGGCCGTGAGGCCGAAGTCGTTCTGCCTCCGACCAATTCCGTGGATCGTGCGGCCAAACTGCTGGCGGATTTGCCGATTGGCGGACGGACACCGTTGTCGGCCGGTTTGTCAGAAGCGGCGGGCGTTTTGCGGCAAGTTTTACGCAAAGAGCCCTCCATCATGCCACTGGTTATCGTCATGACCGACGGGCGGGCGAATGCAGGGCTTGGTACGGCCGCTCCGCACGAGGAAGCCATGCACGCAGCAGCAGGATTGCGGGAACGCTATGCCTCCGCGCAATTCATCGTCGTCGATACAGAACCCAAAGGCGTGGTGCGCCTGGGCCTGGCCAGTAAACTCGCGTCCGCTTTGGGCGCAGCCTATTTCAAGACAGAGGATCTTCGCGCAGAGGATCTGGTCTCTATCGCAAAGGAGCATCAAGCGTGGTGAACACCGATATGTCCACTCCGACCGTTTATCCCTTCGTCGCCATCGTCGGTCAGGAGAAGCTGAAAAAAAGTCTGATCCTGAACGTCATCAATCCGAGTCTGTCGGGGGTTCTCATTCGTGGCGAAAAGGGGACCGCCAAGTCAACAGCAGTGCGGGCTTTGGCTGATTTGTTGCCAGAAATTGATGTGGGGGAGGCCGATCCGTTCCAAAGTGATCCCCATGATCCGAAGACCATGGCACCGGATGTGCGGGAACGATTCGAAGCAGGAGAAACCCTGCCGGTGCGGAGCCGCAAGGTGCGTGTCGTTGAATTGCCGATTTCCGCGACAGAAGATCGTGTGGTGGGGACTTTGGACCTGGAAACCGCTCTGAAGGAAGGGCGCAAAAAGATCGAGCCCGGCCTTTTGGCATCGGCCAATCGCGGCATTCTCTATGTTGATGAGGTCAACCTCTTGGATGATCACGTGGTGGATGTGCTGTTGGATTCTGCGGCGATGGGGGTGAATACCATCGAACGCGAGGGCATCAGTTTTTCTCATCCGGCCCGCTTTACTCTGGTTGGGACCATGAACCCGGAAGAAGGGGACCTGCGGCCGCAACTTCTGGATCGCTTTGGTTTGTGTGTGCATGTTGAAGGTCTGAACACCCCTGGAGAACGGGTCGAGGTGGTCAAACGTCGTGCCGCGTTCGAAGAGGACCCGGAGGCGTTTGCCGCGCAGTGGGCGGAGGAAACCGCGAAGCTGAAGGATGCGGTGGCGGTGGCGATTCAACGTTGCCCGAAGGTCCAAGCCTCCGACGCGATCCTGTTTTCCATTGCCGAGCGATCCTTGAAATTGGGCGTCGATGGACACCGCAGCGATATCGTTATGTTGAAGGCGGCGAAGGCTCTGGCCGCCTGGGGCGGGCGTGATGATGTGACGCCTGCGGATGTCGAGGAAGCGGCCACGCTGGCCTTGGCACATCGCATGCGGCGGCGCCCGTTCGAAGACATTCTTGGGCCGCAAGCGGCTTGAGGATAGGGGGTGGTGCGAGCTTTGGGTCAGCCCGTGCCGCCCCCTCTTCCGTGTTGGAATGGGATGGCATCATGCATATGACGCGAAGGGCAATGCTGGTGGGGGCCTTTGTGGGGGTGGTGGCATCGTCTGCCGCCGCCAAGCCACGGGTGATGTCTTTGGATATGTGTACCGATCAACTGGTCTTGGCGCTTGCCGACCCAGAACAGATTACCTCGGTGACGCCCACAGCTTTTAGCCCTACGGCGTCGGTCTTTGCTGGTCGTGCGAAGGCCTATGGTGTGCCGGTGAATGGCCGAACAGCGGAAGAAGCGGTGGCCCAGAAACCTGACGTGGTATTCATCGGGGGGATGTGGTCGGGACGAACCCAACGCACCTTGAAACAATTGGGACAGACTGTTGTCACGTTCCCCATGGTGAATTCCGTGGATGATGCCATTGCTCAAGTGCGCCGTGCGGGGGAGGTCCTGGAACAGTCCGTTGCGGCCTCTCGAATCATTGCAGAGATTAAGGCGGCGCAAAACCGGGTACCAGGCAACGTGTCACCGCAGTCACCGGTAACGGTTCTGTATCTGCCGGGAGGATACAGTTTTGGCGACAGGACGTTGGTTTCCGATTTGTTGCGTATGGCGGGAATTCGCAATGTCCTGGCAGATGCAGGCCGTGTTGGCATGACGTCTATCGACTTGGAACATCTGGTTTTGATGCGTCCGGATTTCGTGACAATCAATGAGGCTCCGGCGAATGGTGCACCACGTCAGGCGACAGTTCTTCTTCATCATCCCGCTCTAAAACGGGCAGCCCCCGAGGCCAAGACGTTTGTCTTCCCGTCTCGGCTATGGCTTTGTGGAGGGGCACAAACGGCGACGGCGCTGGATTATCTTTTGGCGCAGTCGCGAGCGGTTCCTTAGGCCGAAACAGGCCATTACGGGTTTCCATCATATCCCTCATGAACTACACTCAGGTCCTATGAGGGGCTGATGTCAAAGGGATCCAGATGATTGTGGCGGTGGTGAATACCAAGGGTGGTAGTGGCAAGACCACTGTGGCGACGCATTTGGCCGCTCATTTTGCGTGCCGGGGCCTTGTAACAGGGTTGGCCGACCTTGACCGTCAGCAATCAGCGGCAGGGTGGCTTGCACGACGCCCCTATACCTTGCCTGCGATTGTCTCGGTGGATTTGGAAACCGGAAAGTCGCCCAAGGGGATGGACCGCTTGGTGGTGGATGCACCCGCAGCATTGAAGCGTAAGGCGGTGGCTGATGTTGTGGAATCCGCCGATGTTCTGGTCATTCCGGTGTTGCCATCGGTCTTTGATGAAGACGGTACCTTACGTTTTTTGAAGCATTTGGAAACCATCAAGCCGGTAAAGAAGGGAAAACGCGATATCTGCTTTGTCGCCAACCGCATTAAGCTGCGGACTCGTGCTGTTGAGCGTCTGGAAGCCTTCTTGGCGGACATGGATTATCCGGTAATGGCGCGTCTGCGCGATACGCAGACCTATGCGAATTTGGCGGTTGATGGCCGTAGTTTGTTCGATGCGCCGGGAGTACGGTTGAAAGACTACCGTGCGGAATGGCAACCCTTGCTCAACTATTTGGACAATTGCTTGGGTTAACAGGGTGCGGGAAAAGCCTTTCATCTGAGGCTGTGTGGTGATTCGATTCCCCCTGAGGCTTTCAGGAGGGGGACGAGATGCGAGGCGGCGATTTTGGGACGGAAGGGCTGTTCTCGTTGTGCGTTTTGCGCGGCCCGGGTTCCAGCGAACCACCCGCTGCGCCCGATCCTTGCCATCGTCGATGAGGTGTTGGAGGTCTTGTCGCCTGAGTTCAAGGGGCTTTATCAACGGTTGGTCGTCCGCCAGCCTCGCAGGTGTTGAGAACCAGGGCTCCTGGAATT
>JAFGWD010000304.1 GCA_016937315.1 Rhodospirillaceae bacterium | reverse complement strand
TTGCGCCGGAGCGATTTCGTTCGTCCGAACAGGAGAAAAGCGTAGACCGTAGCGGGGACTACGGGCAAGCTTTTCAACGCCTTCGGCAGACGAAAGCACCCGGCCCTCCGGGTTGATCGCCAAGGAACACCCTGGTTGGTCGCCACCGCTCACCGATGTCCCAGCATCGCCTTCGCGGCGGTTCCTGCCATTGTATCCCTTGGCGACCAACGCAATTCGGCAGGATTTATGCGTTTACGTCCTAGGCCTGCTTCACAGAATTCGTGGTGAAGGGGACGGGTTTGTTTTTTGCTTTCAATACTGATCTCAGATCATACCCCTACATCGGGAGGTAGATTGTATGAATAAAAAATGGGGATTACTCAGTGGCATAATCGCATCTGCTGTGATGGTCATCGGTGCGGGAACCGCCTTTGCCAAAGACTGGAAGCCGCAACGGCCCATCGAAATCATTGCCCCAGCCGGTCCTGGCGGGGGATGGGATCTTTTGGCACGTACCATACAAAAGACACTCACCCAAGAGAAGTTGGTCGATAAGCCCATTCTGGTCACCAACAAACCCGGTGGCGGCGGGGCCACGGGCTGGACCTATTTGAAGAACAAGGAAGGCCAAGGGGAGTTTCTGGCCGTTAATTCTCCGCTCATTCTTCAAAACAACCTTCTCGGCAAAAGCGCCCTGACATTCAACACTTTCATGCCTCTCGCTAACCTGATGGCCGAGTGGGAAGTGGTTGCCGTCAAGGCCGATGCACCATGGACGGATGGAAAGTCCTTCTTCGAAGCGATGAAGAAAGACCCCACCAGCATACATGTCGGCGTGGGGCCCGCATTGGGCAACGACGACCATATTCAGTTCCTAACGCTCACCAAGGCTTTTGGCGCAGACCCGAAGTCCGTCAAATTTGTCGTCTACCCCAAGACTGCGTCAGAACAGATTCCCGCGTTGCTGGGTGGGCATATCCAGGCCATTACCATCAGCCTTGCCGAGACCCTGGAACAAGTCAAAGCTGGGAAAATTCGCCTTTTGGGGGTCAGTTCCCCCGAACGGGTTGCCTCGCTTCCCGACGTGCCGACATGGAAAGAACAAGGCATTGACTTCATTTTCCCACATTGGCGTGGCGTGATGGTCGCTCCGGGACTTTCTGCTGAACAGCAGGAATTCTGGACGAAAACCATCGAGAAAATGGTCCAATCGCCAAGCTGGAAAAAAGCCCTTCAGACATTGGAATGGGACCCGTTCTACCAGCCATCAGCCGAATACAAAACCTTCCTCGAAAAACAAGATTCCTTAATGCGGGACAGCCTAAAAGACGTCGGCCTGATCAAGTAGATTTCTGTTTCAGACATCACGTTTGCTGACGCAGGACAAGAATTTTAGCTTGTTCTGCGTCAGATACCCCGAAATCTGGAGAATAGGGATGACCAAAGATAGGGTGGCAGGCGTTTTTTCTCTTATTCTAGGGGGAGCTTATCTATTTGGAACATTCCGAATTACCATGCATGGTGCCGGAGATGAGATCGGGCCGCGTGCCTTCCCCTTTATTGTTGCCACCGTGGTGATTTGCTGCGGCCTCGGATTGCTCCTCAAGGATTTCCGAAACACGGACCACAAGCCATTTTCGTGGCGTTTCGTTGCTGAACGCAGTGTGTGGATCCGTATTCTCTTAACCATGGTGCTCGGCATCACCTATGGACTGATCCTGGACTGGCTCGGATACCTCATCGCCACATTCTTCTTTATGCTCTTTGTCTCGTCTTTGATCAATATTGGGCGATACGTACAAAATATTGCCATTGCCGCTGTATTCTCCATCGTCACGTTCACTTCATTTGCCCTTATCCTGAAACTTAGCCTCCCCAGAGGTATTCTTGGTAGCGTCCTCCCCTTCTGACGGAGATGGTAAATTATGGATGTTGTCTTTCATAATCTCATGCTTGGTCTTGATGTTGCTTTAACACCCACGAATATTCTCTGGATTTTCATTGGTGGACTTCTGGGAACGGTGATTGGAATGCTGCCCGGACTTGGCCCAGCCACCGGCGTGGCGATCCTCATTCCCATAACCTACGGCATGAACCCCGCGACAGCATTAATCACCATGTGCGCGATCTATTACGGCGCCATGTTCGGCGGCTCACGGGCTTCGATCATGATCAACACCCCTGGAGACGCCTCGGCCATCGTTTCATGCTTCGACGGCTATCCGATGTCCAAAAGCGGCCGTGCCGGTACCGCGCTGGCGATTTCAGCTGTGGCTTCGTTCGTTGGTGGGATCGTGGGAATGGTTTGTCTGACCTTCTTTACCGTTCCGGTGGCGAACATAGCGCTGAAATTCGGCCCCGCAGAGAAATTCTCCCTCATGTTGTTTGCTCTGACCGCAACAATCACGCTTTCCGAGGGCAGCATCATCAAAGGCTTCCTCGCCATGGGAATTGGTTTCATGCTGTCCACCATCGGCATTGATGGACAATCTGGAGCCATTCGCTTCACCATGGGAATCAACGACCTACAAGATGGCGTCGATTTTCTCGTGGTGATGATCGGTCTCTATGCCGTTGCCGAGGTGTTCAAAAACTACAAATCAATGGACGTACACTACAAAGTTGATTCTGAAAAGATCGGCAAAGTCTGGGTCTCCTGGCCTGACTTCAAACGATCCGTGATGCCGATGCTGCGGAGCAGCCCCCTGGGGTTTTTCGTCGGCGTGTTGCCAGGAGCAGGAGGAACAATCGCAACCTTTCTGTCATATGCCGTTGAAAAATCGTTCAGCAAAAAGCCCGAAGAATTTGGCAAGGGTGCCATTGAAGGCTTAGCCGGCCCCGAGGCCGCAAACAATGCTTGCTCCTGCGGCGCCCTCGTCCCTCTTTTAACCCTGGGCATCCCGGGGTCCGGCACCACAGCCGTCATGCTGGGGGCACTGATGATGCTCGGCATCCGACCCGGCCCGATCCTTTTCGAACAACAACCCGAGGTCGCCTGGGGCGTCATTGCGTCAATGCTGGTTGGAAATGTTGTTTTGCTATTGATCAACTTACCACTGGCGGTGCCATTGGTGCAGTTACTGAAAACGCCACAACGCATCATGCTGCCACTCATTCTGGGCATGGGCTACATGGGAACGTACTTCCTCAACTACAGCGCCTTTGACTTCATCTTGGTGTCTGTCTGCGCCCTGGGTGGGTACATGCTGGTCAAGCTGGAGATTCCCATCCCGCCCCTGGTCCTCGCCCTGATTTTAGGGAGCATGACCGAACAGTCCTTTCGAAACGCCCTGACGATTGCGAACGGCTCTTTTGACATCTTTTATCAAAAGCCGATCTCCTTGACGTTCCTCGTCCTGGCGGCTCTCTCGCTCATCTATGCCTTAAACCGGCACAAAAAGATCATGCAAAGGTAACCCCGGGAAAGCCCAGAATTTTCGTTGCACCACAGTGCAACGTCCCGTATAAGCAAGCCGCGCTGGCAATGGTTCACCCTATTGCCCCCGGCTTGAGTGATGCATGGCGGCACACCCCGAACCGCCCTATCAGCGTCGTGATAAGCGCGTCTCAGCCATAAGCGCATAACGGGAATACCTATTCAACACGATGAATGCCACGTCCCGTGTTTCACAAGCCCCAGGGCACCCCTGGGGCTTTGTTGTCGCTGTCGTGTCCAAGGAAAGAAAC
This sequence comes from Rhodospirillaceae bacterium, assembly GCA_016937315.1. GTDB lineage: Bacteria > Pseudomonadota > Alphaproteobacteria > Rhodospirillales > Rhodospirillaceae > Oleispirillum. Next base: position 457 of record JAFGWD010000304.1, on the reverse strand, counting down.
ATCATGAGCCTCTCGCAATTGCGAATGGAATGGACCGGCAATATTCGCGGCGACCTCCTTGCCGGGATGGTCGTGGCTCTGGCTCTGATCACCGAAGCCATCGCCTTCTCTGCCATTGCCGGTGTCGATCCTAAGGTCGGCCTTTATGCCGCATTCTGCATCGCCGTCGTCACCGCATTTACGGGCGGGCGGCCAGGAATGATTTCGGCAGCCACCGGGGCCATGGCACTGTTGATGATCACCTTGGTTTCTGAGCACGGCCTCCCCTACCTGCTGGTGACCACTGTACTGACCGGCATTATCCAAATTCTGCTGGGCGTGTTGCGGGTTGGACAGTACATGCGGTTCGTGTCTCGATCCGTGATGACGGGATTCGTCAACGCACTCGCCATTCTGATTTTCATGTCGCAAATTCCAGAGCTGACTGGAGTCCAGTGGCAGACCTATATGATGGTCG
>JAFGWD010000303.1 GCA_016937315.1 Rhodospirillaceae bacterium | reverse complement strand
CCGGCCATGGCATCGACCTGGGCTCCGTCGGTTAGATCAAGCGGTGCCAGCACCAACGGTGGCAGGCCAAGAGCCTGGACCTCGTCATCCAGTTCCGCCAGTGCGCCTTCGGTCCGCGCCGTGGCCACCACGGTTGCTCCGGCAATGGCGAAGGCCTTGGCCGCCGCACGCCCAATACCACGCGATGCCCCGGTAACCAGAGCAATACGATGGGCGAGAGGGCGGCCAACGTCCGGCATTTATTTTTTCCCTGAACCGCGTTCCACCAAGACACTCGGACGAGCCAACAGGCCGTGATCATGATCCGTGAGTTCCAACGGGTACTCACCCGAGAAGCAGGCATCGCAGTACTGCGGTAACGCGCTGTTGCGGGCCTCGCCACAAACCGCACGGTACAAACCGTCCATGGAAATAAAGGCCAAACTGTCACAACCAATAGCCTCGGCCATCTCTGCCTCGGACATCCGAGCCGCCATCAGGTGCTCACGCTCTGGTGTGTCGATGCCATAAAAACAGGGGAAAACTGTCGGCGGCGAGGAAATCCGCATATGGACTTCCTTCGCACCGGCATGACGCATCATATCGACGATCTTGCGTGATGTGGTGCCCCGCACAATGGAATCATCCACCAGAATGATGCGTTTGCCTTCGATGATTTGCGTGTTCGGGCTGTGCTTCAGCTTCACCCCGAGATTGCGAATAGAATCCGTCGGCTGGATGAAGGTGCGCCCCACGTAGTGATTGCGGATGATCCCGAGTTCAAAAGGAATGCCCGAGGCTTGGGCATACCCCAAAGCCGACGGCACGCCAGAATCGGGAACCGGAATCACAAGATCAGCATCCACGGGCTTTTCGTGAACAAGCTCCGCGCCAATGCGCTTGCGTGCCTCATAAACGCCTTTGCCGTCCATCAGGCTATCGGGACGGGCGAAGTAAATGTATTCGAAAACACACAGGCGCTGTGGACGTTCTGGAAAGGGCTTTTCCGAATGCAGGCCGGTTTCGTCAATGATGATCACTTCGCCAGGATCGACATCGCGGATGAAATCCGCGCCGATGATTTCCAGAGCGCAGGTTTCCGAGGCAATGATGTAAGCATCCCCCAACTGACCCAAAACCAAAGGCCGCACACCGGAGGGGTCGCGCACACCGATCACCGCTTCGTTGGACAACATCACCAAAGAGTACGCACCCTTGACCTGACGCAGGGCATCAATCACCCGTTTCGGGATCGACGATTCCAAACTGGTCGCGATCAGATGGACGATGACCTCGGTGTCCGATGTGGACTGAAACAAACAGCCGCGCTTGACCAAGCTGCGTCGCAGAGTCATGGCATTGGTCAGGTTGCCATTGTGGGCAATGGCGAAACCACCGCTTTCAAACTCGGCGAACAGCGGTTGAACGTTACGCAGAATGGTCTCGCCGGTTGTCGAATAGCGCACATGACCAATCGCCGAATCACCGGCCAAAGCATTGATCACCGGCTCGGAACTGAAAATCGGCGCGACATGTCCCATGCCTTTGTGTGCATTGAACCGTTCGCCATCGCGGGAGACAATGCCCGCCGCTTCTTGTCCGCGATGTTGTAGGGCGTGCAAGCCCAGAGTGGTAAGACGGGCTGCGTCATCGGTGCCGAAAACGCCGAACACCCCGCATTCCTCCTTCAGGTGATCGTCATCGAAGGGATTGGTGGTCGTGGTGTTATCCATGGCGCAAGGGGTCATCGTGATTACTCTTAACGGTTGGCGTCAATCAGGCGGTTCATATCGCGGCGCTGGTCTTCGGCATAGCCGGAAGGGGCCTCAGTCGCGAGGGATTTGGGCGCGGGCGCACTCCAGGATTTCACAGTCCTTTCCAGAGCCATAGCATCCTGGGCGGTTTTCTTGGTTTTATCGGCTTGCTTGCCGATTTCGGTTTCGAACACGGACTCTGGCATCCAATCCCGCACACAGTTGGCACCTGTAACAATCCAAGGTGTGGTCTTGGCACCGTGCATCCATTGCGGTGGTGCCGACAAATCCAAAACCCAGCACAAGCCAATGTAGGCAAGCACGATCAACAAAGCGCCCCGCACCGCACCAAAGGCAAATCCCAGCGCCCGATCCACAGGACTGAGCGCACTGCCTTTGACGCCTCGGCTCATGGCGCGGGTGATGAGCGCGGCAAGGAACAAGGTGGACAGAAACAAACCCGCCGCAGCCGCACCATCAGCGATCATCCGGGTTTCGATCATTGCACGCGCATACGGGCGAAGCACCGGCAAACCGAAGACCACCGCCATCACCGCTGCAATCCATCCGGTGATGGACAAAGCTTCATGGGTGAAACCGCGCAACATGGCGAACAACGCAGAGATAAGGATCACTGCGAATACCGCCAAATCAACCAGGGGCAGGGGCAGATTGCTCAACCGTTCTCTCCTTGGGACCGGGACACAGGCGTCACCGGAAACAGATCAACAACATCCTGGGCATGGCCGATTTCCTTGACCAACAGACCTTCGGGCGGCGGATTTTTTCGCCCTGATCCGCGCAAACGCCGAGGCATCAGCGCCGCACCGAACCCTAACTTGGCGGCTTCCTTCAAGCGCAAATCCGGCTGTGTAACGGCGCGGATTTCCCCAGACAAGCCAATTTCACCAAATACGGCGGCCTCTGGCGGCGCGGGGATTCCCGATGCAGAGGATAAAACCGCACATGCCACTGCCAAATCCGCCGCAGGTTCGGTAATTTTCAATCCACCCGCGACGTTCAAATAAACGTCATGACCACCAAATGCAATGCCGCAACGTGCTTCCAAGACCGCTAAGAGCATCGACAGGCGTCCGCCATCCCAGCCAATCACCGCACGACGCGGTGTGCCATAAGTGGATGGTGCCACCAACGCCTGGATTTCAACCAATAACGGGCGTGACCCCTCAAGCCCTGCAAAGACACAGCTTCCGGCAACATTGCCGCGACGTTCTGCCAAAAACAAAGCCGATGGATTGGCCACTTCAGAAAGCCCTGCATCAGTCATCTCAAAGACGCCGATTTCGTCGGTCGCGCCAAAACGATTCTTTGTAGCACGTAGAATGCGGAAGTGATGTCCACGCTCACCTTCGAAATACAGGACCGTATCCACCATGTGCTCGACGACTCGGGGACCGGCCAGCGTCCCTTCCTTGGTGACATGACCGACCAGGAACAAAACGAATCCGCGACGCTTCGCCAAACGGATCAGTTCGTGTGAGCAGGCACGGACTTGAGTCACGGTTCCTGGCGCAGAATCCAAGGAGTCCAGAAACATCGTCTGGATCGAATCGATGATCACCACATCGGGGGGAGACGCGACATCCAGGCTGGCGATGATATCTTTCAAGCTGGTGGCTGCGGCCAGATCCACAGGGGCATCGGCCAAGCCCAAACGACGGGCGCGTAGGCGCACCTGATCAACGGCTTCTTCGCCGGAAACATAAACACATCGAGCGCCGGTCCGCGCCACGGCGGCAGAGGCCTGCAACAACAGAGTGGATTTGCCAATACCGGGATCCCCCCCCACCATCAGCACCGATCCCGCGACTAAACCGCCTCCGGTTACCCGATCCAGTTCGCCAATACCGGTGGTGCGCCGGGGGATCGGAGCCCCAACCCCGGCCAGGGAGACAAAGTCGATTTTGCGACCATTGGCCAATGCCCGACCCTGCGGCGTATCCGGAATCGCCTCTTCCGCAATGCTGTTCCAGGCCCCACACGCCTCGCACCGCCCCGCCCACTTGCCCGGGACCGCCCCACAAGAGTGGCATACGTAACGCGACGAGGAT
>JAFGWD010000302.1 GCA_016937315.1 Rhodospirillaceae bacterium | reverse complement strand
GGCAAAGGGGCGTGCGGCGTTGCGTTCTGGTGATGTCGAAACGGCATTTCGGGAATTGGGTGACGCAGCGCGTAGCGGTGAACCCGAGGCACAATACCTGTTTGCCACCATGATGAAGGATGGTGTGGGGCTTGGCAGTCCCGATCTTCCCGCCGCTGTCGCGTGGTACGACCGTGCCGCCAAAGCAGGGCACGCGGAGGCGCAGGTTAACTTGGGCTATATGCTGTTTCATGGCGAAGGCATCACGCCGGATCGTGAGGCAGGGCTCTATTGGTATGAACAGGCGGCGAAGACTGGTCTTGCCACCGCACAGTACAATGCCGCAAAAGTCTATTGGGATGGTGACGGGGTAAAACGCGACCCCGCACGGGCCCGTGCGTTGTTTGCAGCGGCTGCGAAGCAAGGCTTGTCGGAGGCGCAGTTTGCCTTGGGAATCGCTTTGCTGACGCCGCCAGTGGATGACAAGGCAGCGTTTTCGTGGTTTTCCCGAGCGGCGGCACAGGGAGCGGCGGAGGCTTATGGTAAACTCGCCGGGCTTTATGTTTTGGGGCGTGGGAGCGAAAAGGACCCCGTTGCAGCCGCAATGTGGGCGGTCCTGGCTGAAGGTGCCGGGGACCCGATGGCCAGGCAACTGCGCCTGAAGCTGGAAAATGATCTGACGCCGGAACAAAAAGCCGAAGCCATGGCGCGTGCCCGTGCCTTTGTTCCTCGCAGTGAAATGCCGTAGTCTCTTACGTCCTAAGCCCCTGGAAAGCCGGTCCAGTTTTCCAAAAAGTCCTCGAACTTCCGTTCATCCAAGGGGCGGCTGATCATATATCCCTGGAGCCAGTCGCAACCGGCATTGGCCAGGATTGTGCGTTGCTCCATTTGCTCCACGCCTTCGGCAACGACCTGTAAACCCATGTCGTGGGCAATGTGGATGATGGATGCGGTCAGGCGTTGTCCGTCTTGGTCTTGATGTAAGTTTCTTATGAATTCCTTATCCAGTTTGAGAATGTTCAGCGGTAGACGGCGCAGATAGGTCAGAGACGAATAGCCGGTTCCAAAATCGTCCAGGGCAATTTTTACACCTGCGTTCATCAAGGTACGCAGGCGCAGGATGCCAGCTTCGAAGACGCCCATCAGTTGCGATTCGGTGATCTCCAATTCAATTTGATTGGGGTTAACGTTTTCGCGGCGGAGAATTTCAAGGACGTCTTTTTCAAAACCGCTTTGCATCAGTTGCACAACGGATACGTTGACGCTGATGATGAAATCGTCTGTGCGACATCCTTGGAGTTGCTTGATTTTCCGGCAGGATTCTTGCAAAACCCAGCGCCCTATAGGGATGATCAGGCCGGATTCTTCGCAGGCGGGAATGAAAAGATCAGGGGAAACGGCCCCCATTTCCGCATCATTCCAGCGCAGGAGGGCCTCGGCCCCTCGCAGGTGCCCGTTGACGGCATCGACTTGCGGTTGAAAGTGTAAGGAAAAGGTCTTGTTACTTTGGGCGTCGCGGAGCCGACTGTGGAGAAGAACGCGTTCCACGGCCAGCTGTTTCATTTCTGGGCTGAATTGTGTCAGGGCACCCTTGCCAGACTTCTTGGCCTGATACATGGCGATGTCGGCGTTTTGCAGCAATTCGTCAAAACAAAGGCCGTCGTCAGGATAAACCGCACTGCCTGCGCTGCAACTGATGTAAAAACGTTGCTCGTGGACGTCAAAGGGCGGGCGGAAGCTGTCCAGGAGTTTTGATTGGAGGAGGGGAGCGTCTGATTCAGATAGGTTTTCGACGACCAGGACAAATTCGTCTCCTCCCAGGCGCGACACCAAGGTGTTTGAGCTGACCACGTTTTGGAGTCTTTGCGCGGCTTGCACCAGCACCATATCGCCGACTTTATGGCCCGATGAATCATTGATGGATTTGAAGTTGTCCATGTCGATAAAGATCAGCGTAAGCCTGCCATCATCGGGTTTTATGCGGGCTATGGTTTGGTCAACCACGGAGCGCAGTTGTTCGCGGTTGGGTAGGCCGGTGAGGGAGTCATGGAAGGCCAGGAAATCGATCCGTTGCTGGTGTTCTTTGGCCGCCGTGATGTCGGTGTAAGAACCGATCATGTGGTAAGGGCGACCGGTTCCATCGAATAGTGCTCGGCCATTGGCTTGCAGCCAGATGTAGTTGCCTTCGGCGTGGCGAATTCGGTATTCCTTCCGATATTCTCCGGTGCGTCCTTCCAGATAATCGCTTAGTGAAGCGCGGACGCCGACTAAATCCCTGGGGTGGATCAGGCTGTACCAGTGTTCAATGTCGGCGAAGACGTTGCAGTCATACCCCAAGACCTCGCGGACACGACCGGACAAGCTGCGTTGGTCGTTGTGTATATTCCAGTCCCAGATGATGTCGCGGGAGGCTTGCGCCACCAGACGGTAACGTTCTTCGCTACGTTGCAGGTCGAATTGGCTTTTTTCAAGATTGGCGTAGTTCTTTTGTAGGGCTTTTTGTGTGTGGCGACGTTGTCGAATATTGAAAAGCAAAAGGAAGACCAAGCTGAGCAGAACGATAAATGTTCCGGTGACCAACAGCACCAGCTTCCAATAGGTTTCAATAAAAGAGAACGGCTTGCCATGAATACGGACGTCGGGGCCAAGGCGGTTCAGGGGCAAGCTGAAGCGTTGTGCCTGATCATAGTCGATGATCGCGCGGAGTGTCCGACGATCCACCGGAGGAAGTGACGAGGCGGGGCTGCCGTGCAGGATGCTGATGGCGAGTTGCGTCGCGGCTTCGCCTTGGAGTTCACCATCCAACACGACACCGCCGACCACGCCGCTGCCGATGATGTGATTGTAAAGGGTGAAAACAGGCACCGAGGACGATTGCGAAAATTTGGCGGCAAAACGTTCTGGGTCCATCACTAATCCGTCCGAATCTCTGGCGTAAGACGCCAAGAGAACGAAAGATTCTTCGGGTAATGTCGCAAGGCGTTGCTGGATTTTTTTGAACGGCATGTCACGGATGACGTGAAATTCCAGAGGAGGTGTCATTTCTGCTATGGCTTCGCGAAGTTCAATTTCAAAATCCAGGCTGGTTTCCGAGCTGTCATGAATGACATAAATTTTCTGGTAGTTTGGATTCAGTTTGCGGGCGAGGTCGAAGGTTTCCTTGGGGGCCAGGTATTCATAGACCCCTGTCACATTCGACTGGTTTGCCGTGAGGGCTTTGGCCGTGTCGGGAAAGATGCCCGAGTACACTATGGGCGCGTCACTGAACAAGGCACGGCGGTGCTGGAGCGCAAAAATCAGAGCGGCATCATCAGTGGTGATAAGTAAATCCACGGACTTTCCAGCATAGCGATGCCGGAGGGTGGTTTCCATGTCGTCAAGGGTGGCCTGGGTCGGATGTCGTTTCCAATCCATATAGACGACATCTTTGGTGGCCGTTGGTATGGCCTTTTCCAAGCGATCCAATATGGTTTCCGATTGCTCGTCGGTCCCATTGTATCCCTTGTGGTAAGAGTTGAGGATCAGTATTCGTGCCGTCTTCCCCCATGATGGGGCGATTGAACCAAAGACAGTTCCGATGATGAGCAGCAGAAATATTGGCAGTGTGCGGGGGCTGGCCACTTTTCTCTCTTTGCTGTCATTAACCTCTTCCCGTGAGAATAAGCTGATAAGCTTATGGTGTATATTGAGAAAGAGTTTATTGGTATGCAGCGCGAGTCTCATTGCTTCTTGTGCCGTATTGTTCCAACACATGACTTATGGTGGCGCTAAACGTGGTCCAGTCCCACCCATTTGATTTCGTGCTCTACCGGAGCGGTTTTTAGGGCTGTCAGCAGGTCTTCTGGGGTGTTGGCGCTTTGCAGGGCGTTGCGATGCGAGGTTTTCAAAAACCCTTCATCCACCATGTGATCCAGGAAGCCGCTTAGTCGATTATAGTATCCAGAGACGTTGAGAATACCGCAGGGTTTTGGGTGCAAACCAAGTTGTCCCCAAGTCAAAATCTCGAACATTTCTTCCAGTGTGCCGATGCCGCCTGGCAGTACGGCGAAGGCGTCGGACAACTGGGCCATCATGGCCTTGCGCTCATGCATGGAGGAAACGATGTGCATTTCCGTCAGGCCTAAATGTCCGACCTCCAGGTCCATGAGAAAACGGGGAATGACGCCCACGACCGCGCCGCCTGCGGCCAGCGCGGCATCGGCGATGCGTCCCATCAACCCAACTTTTCCACCGCCATAGACAAGGCGGAGGCCCGCTTTGGCGAGGGCGATGCCCAGTGCATCCGCCGCTTCTCCATAAAGGGGATGGAGGCCAGGGCTGGACCCGCAGAAGACACAGACCGAACGTAATGTACGCATAGACTCGGGGCTCCTTTCTGTGGAGGAAAGTTGACTTGTTTTACGCCAATATGGGAACCGTTCAAGGTTGCTTCTGGCGCATGGTGCGGGTTTCATCGAATTGGCGCAGTGCCACTTGTTTATCGGTATGGAAGCGTGGGAAAAAGAGGACGAAGACGTTTGGTAAAATCATCTTTACGGGAGAACAGTTATCATGTGGCTGATTATCCTTCTGGTGTTTGCCATTGCATTTATCATCTTCGCTACGGCGAAACTGAAATTGCATCCCTTTCTGGCTTTGTTGTTGACTGCCTTTGGGTTTGGTATCCTCTCCGGGATGCCTCTTGAAGAGGTGGTGAAGTCCGTTAACGCAGGCTTCGGCGGAACCATCGGATATATTGGTATCGTCATTCTTCTGGGGGCGATTATTGGAACCTTTCTGGAGAAATCTGGGGGGGCCTGGCGTCTCGCGGAGAGCATTCTGAGCATTACCGGAAAGAAGAATGTGCCCCTAACCATGTCGATCATGGGGTATGTGGTTTCGATTCCAGTGTTCTGCGATTCTGGGTTCGTTATTTTGTCGTCCCTTAACAAAGCTCTGGCGAAGCGTGCTGGTGTTACGTTGGCGTCTGGTGCTATTGCGTTGAGTTTGGGGCTCTATGCCACCCATACCATGGTGCCGCCAACCCCCGGTCCGATTGCGGCTGCGGGCATTCTGGATGCTGACTTAGGCTTGGTTATTATGTGGGGGCTGCTGATTTCGGCTATCGCCTGTGCCGCAGGATGGGTTTATGCCATCACCATTGCCGCAAAGGTGGATATTCCGCCTTATAAGGACGGGGAGGAGCCTGCTGTCCTGCCGTCCTTGGCAGATGCACCGTCGCCGATGTCTAGCCTATTGCCAATCGTTCTGCCAATCGGTTTGATCGTGTTGCGTTCTATTGCATTATTTCCGACCAAACCGTTCGGAACAGGGATGGTACTGCAAGGCCTGAGTTTTCTGGGTCAGCCGGTTGTGGCTTTGCTGATTGGTTTTGGCTTTGCGCTGTTGCTGCCCAAGAAATTAGACAAACAGATGCTGTCCGGTTCTGGTTGGTTGGGGGAAGCCGTTCTGGCCGCTGCCACCATTATTATCATCACCGGTGCGGGCGGTTCGTTCGGTAAGGTGTTGCAGAACTCTGGTATTGCTAAGGTGGTAGGGGACCAGTTATCCACCGCGCACTTGGGGATATTTCTGCCCTTTATTATCGCGGCAGGGATTAAAACCGCACAGGGATCATCCACGGTGGCGATTATCACCACGGCGGGGATCATGGCTCCGTTGTTGGTGCCATTGGGGTTGGATTCCGATAATGCACGTGCCCTTGTTGTTGTGGTTATTGGCGCTGGGTCAATGGTGGTCAGCCACGCCAATGACAGTTTCTTCTGGGTTGTGACGCAGTTTTCGAACATGGATCCAAAGACGGGATACCGTCTGCAAACCGGCGGAACCTTGGTGCAAGGTTTGGTCGGCGCGGTTGCGGTCTGGTGCGCTGCTGCCGTCGTCCTGTAACGGACAGCAAACGGAAACAGGCTCTGCCAAAAGGGAGAGCCTGTTTTATTTTAGGACGTAAACTCATAAATCCTGCCGGTTGCGCCGGAGCGATTTCGTTCGTCCGAACAGGAGAAAAGCGTAGACCGTAGCGGGGACTACGGGCAAGCTTTTCAACGCCT
>JAFGWD010000301.1 GCA_016937315.1 Rhodospirillaceae bacterium | reverse complement strand
GGCGTGTCCGGCTAGGCCGCTGCTGTTCAGGATGCGAATTTCGCGCGTGACGCCGCCGACCACGACGCGGGAATACAATTCCCGCGAGTCGGGATCGTTCAGAAAAATAGTGCCGCGCTCTGCCCTTAAGGCATTGGTTGCGATGTCGATCAGAGTTTGCAACTGCGCGTCCAAGGTTTCTGCCTCGGCCATGCGACGGGTCAGTTCCAAAAGCAGCCGGTCGGTGTCGCGGCTTTGGGGTTTTGCCCGAGGCTTTGCGCGTCGGGAAGGCGTGTTAGCGGCGATCATCGGAGGTCTCCGTCACCTGGTGGTCCAGACGGTTACGCAAAATTTGGATGGTGGTGTGCAGGTCTTGGATTTCCGCCGCTGCTTTTGCCGTGCAGATTTGTACGCGTTCTGTGCAGTCATCGCGGACCTGTTCCAAAGAGTCGCGTAAGGCGCTGGCGGTTGCCCGCAACGCGGTAATTTCAGCTTGCGCCGTGGCGCGTTCAGCCTGAAGGGCGCGGTCAGCCTCGAAGGCTTGAGACTCCAAGGCATCTCGCAGGTGCTGGATGGTGGCCTGCATCTGCATGATGGTGCCGTTGCTTTCGCTCAATGCCGCCTGAATCGCGGCGTCACGGCCAGCTTGTGCGATGTCGAGGGCATCACGCAACGCCTGCACGGTTTCGCGCAAGTGGCGTTCCGTGCGGTCGTGTTCACTGATGCCAAACGGATCTGTTGTCACGGTCATGGTGCCAGAGCCTATGTTCCTTGCACTAAATACTGTGCCACAAAATGGACCCGCTGCCATGCGCGGAATTCGATTCATGCGAAGCGTGAAAAACGATCATTTGTGGTGGTTGCGACTCAATTCTACACTTTAGAACCTGGATTTTGTCACTTTCTGGCGGTATTGGACGGCTGTCGATGACCAGTGGCCTTGACTCGCAAGCAGCGGACCATTTGAGGTCTTGGATCGGACGGACGGAAACCGTGCGAGATGAGATCGTTGCCGCGCAGGTTGCAGCGATGTCGGCGACTATCGACCGTGACGATCCATTGCCTCAAGTCGGAGATCCTCTGCCACCATTGTGGCATTGGCTGTTCTTCATGCCCCGCATGCGCCGCTCCCTCCTTGGGCGCGATGGTCATCCGGCACTGGGTGGCTTTTTGCCGCCGGTGCCGTTGCCGCGCCGGATGTGGGCAGGTGGGCGTCTGACCTGGATGGCCCCTTTGGCCGTTGGTCGGGCGGCGGAGAAACACTCCACCGTGACCGATGTTCAGGTCAAACAGGGCAAGACGGGACCTTTGGTCTTCGTGACCGTGCGGCATGACCTGTCCCAGGACGGCGTAGCCTGTCTGACCGAAGAGCATGACATCGTTTACCGTGACTATGATGCCCCTGGAGCGGCCAAACCGAAACCAGGTTTGGCCGCCTTGGTCCCTGAATTTTCGCGGGATGTGGTGCCGGACTCGGTGTTGCTGTTCCGGTATTCAGCGCTGACCTTTAACGGTCACCGTATTCATTATGACCGCGCGTTTTGTACCGAGGAAGAGGGATACCCAGGTTTGGTGTTCCATGGTCCGTTGACCGCCACCTTGCTGGTGGATCTGGTGCGGAACGCATTCCCCGCCAGAACGCTGGCGTCTTTTTCGTTTCGGGCCGTCAGCCCGTTGTTCGATACGGCTCCGTTTTCCATTCACGGCTGCAAGACCCCACAGTCCGATGACGGAGCGTATACCCTCTGGGCCCAGAACTCAGAGGGACGGCTTGCCATGCAGGCGGAAGTCCGGTTTGCGGCTTGACCCCCCGTAATCGGTCTTGAAGGCACCGCTTGTCTTGGTAGGAAAAGGTAAAGGCCCCGGCCCTGTGCTGGTCCCCTCGTTCCTTTTGGTGCGGGCTGGGGTCTTTTTCTTGCTCACCGGGCGACTTACTGCCGCCCGGTTATCGGTGTGCGTTTCCTTGCATGCCGGGCCACCATATCTGACATTTCATCCGGCGCGGCGAAGCGCGACCGGAAACGCTTTGCCTGTCCTGTGTAAATCGGCTTTAATGCACTCTTGATCGGGGACTTGAACCACTTGCCGGATTGGGGGTCGACGTGAGCCGGACGTTGCCGCCTTTGATTGCGCTAAGGAGCTTTGAATCTGCAGCGCGTCACTTGAGCTTTAAAGACGCAGCTGAAGAGCTGAGCGTGACACCTTCTGCCGTAAGCCATCAAATTCACAATCTGGAAACTTTCTTGGGCGTGCGGCTGTTTCACCGCATGAATCGTGCGCTTCGCTTGACCAGTGTCGGCGAGACTTATGTCCTGAAGGTGCGCATGGCCTTTGACCAAATCGAACAGGCAACGCGCGATCTTGCGGTGATTTCTGGCCCTGATGTGCTGACTCTGACGGCTCCCCCCAGTCTGACGGCAACATGGTTGGTGCCGAGGTTAAGGGCCTTCCGCGAGGCCTTCCCGGATATTGATATTCGCGTTAAGGGCACCATGGACGATGTGGATTATGCCCGGGAAAGTGTCGATGCGTCGATTCGCTATGGTTATGGCGACTGGCCGGGGCTGGACGTTGAACGTTTGTCCACGGAACGCATGTTGGTTTTGTGCAGCCCGTCTCTGTTAGAAGGAGCGTCGCCGGTGCGGTCGCCGGCGGATGTGCTGAAACATCCCCTCATTCACTCGGAATGTCGTTTGACCGGGTGGGGGGATTGGTTGCGTGCCGCAGGCATTCCTGCCGGTGTCTCGGGGGGATTCCGCTTCACGCACTCAGCGCATTCTCTGCGTGCCGCTGCTGATGGTCTGGGGATAGCCCTGGAAAATGATTTGATGGCTGCGGACTATTTGGCGGAGGGGGCTTTGGTGGCACCGTTCAAAATCGATACCGCGTTACCGCACCCGGCTGGGTATTATTTTGTCTGTCCTGCCGACAATCTTGAGATTCCTAAGGTGCGTGCTGCTCGGGATTGGTTGCGGGAGCAGTTCCAAGCCTCCGACAGGCGTCTCGGGGCCATTTGAAGGGAAGAGGTCCCCGGAAGCCAAGAGGGAGTCTTAATCCTTGCTCTGGGTCTCCGTCTGTGGGGCGCCGTGCAAACGATCCCAAGCCTTGGCTTCTTCACCGATGGAAATATCAACAATGGCGCGGTACATCGCGGCGATGGCTTCGGGTGGTGCGCCCACAGCGTCGGCATGGGCTGCGGCTTTTTTCACCACATCTTCGATGCGCCAGGGGACCACCACATCAGCACGCCCCATCTTGAAGGCAGCGGCGGCACGCACCCAGTCGGTGCGGGCGGCCAGCAAGGGGACGATGCGGCGATCCAGGTCGTCGATGGCGTCACGGATGGTGGCGAGATCGGGAGCGGCGTTGGTCATGGTCGTCCTCTTGCTTCCTTGGTCACGGGTGTGTGGCCCTGTTGATCAATAGGCGAAGGCCTCAAACACTGGATCGACAGACTCTTTCCAGTCGCCGTGATAGAGATCCAGCAACTCGTCGGCTGGACTTTTGCCGGTGTTTACGGTGTGCTGGAGAACGTCTAAAAAATGGCGTTCGTCCAGGCCGTTATCATCCAGGCAGGCGCGTTGCTGCAATCCGCTGTCGGCAATCGCCAGGATTTCGGCGGCCAGGTCGTTCAGGGACTGATTGTGGAAGCGTCCGGCCAGACCGTCGCGTTTGGCGGCGATGGCGAGGTTTTGGCGATCTGCCGTCGTCCAGTCGCGACACACGTCCCAGGCGGCGTTTAGTGCCGTATCGTCATAGAGCAAGCCTACCCACAAGGCAGGTAAGGCGCACAAATGGCACCACCGTCCACCGTCGGCTCCGCGCATTTCCAAATAGCGTTTCAAACGCACTTCGGGAAATGCGGTGGTTACGTGGTCTGCCCAGTCGTCAAGGGTTGGGCGTTGTCCTGGCAGAGCAGGCAAGCGGCCTTCTAAAAAAGCCCGGAAAGATTGTCCGGAGGCATCAATATAGTGGCCCTCGCGCTTCACGAAATACATCGGGACGTCCAGCAGGTAATCAACCCAACGGTCAAATCCCATGCCGGTTTCAAAGACGAATTCCGGGGTGCCGGTACGGTCAGGGTCGGTATCGGTCCAGATGTGAGCACGATAGCTTTTGAAGCCGTTGGGTTTGCCCTCGGTGAAGGGGGAGTTGGCGAAAAGCGCGGTGGCGATGGGCTGTAACGCCAGAGCAACGCGGAATTTTTTCACCATGTCGGCTTCGGATGAAAAGTCCAGGTTCACCTGCACCGTGCAGGTGCGGAGCATCATGTCCAACCCCAAGGAGCCCTTGGTTGGCATATACCGTCGCATAATGGCGTAGCGGCCCTTGGGCATCCAGGGAAAGGCGTCACGGGGATGTTTCGGGTGGAACCCCAAGCCAATCATGCCGATTCCCAAAGGTTCGGTGATGGATTTCATCAGATTCAGGTGGGCCGAGGTCTCGACACAGGTGTCGTGAATGGTGGCCAAGGGTGCACCGGACAATTCCAGTTGTCCGCCCGGTTCTAAGGTGACGGAGGACCCGTCCGCATGGGTCAGGGCGATAGGGTTTCCGTCTTCATAGGCCGGAGTCCAGCCATGGGGAATCAAGGCTTCCAGCAAATGGCGGATGCTTTTCTCACCGTCATAAGGTAAGGGGGCTTTGCTGTTGCGGCAAAAGACAAATTTTTCATGTTCCGTGCCGATGCGCCATTGCGCACGGGGCTTGCAGCCCGCCGCGATCCAGTCAACCAAATCGGTTTTCTGCGTGACGGTGGGGGAGTCCGAAACGGTGGCGGTCATGGTCGAACTCCGACAAAGGGGGAGGAAAAATCAATATCCAGGCGGCAGCGTACCGTCTCCGGCAGCAGCTTGCCAAAGGCTTAAGGCGACGATGGCGGCGGTTTCGGCGCGAAGAATGCGAGGACCCAAGCCGACCCCTTTAGAAAAGGAAGCCGAAGCCAAAAGATCAAGCTCATCGGAAGAAAAACCGCCCTCTGGACCAATTAAAAGTGCATCTCCGGGTCCTGACTTGACGGCGGAAAAGGCGGCAAGCGCCGGTTCGCCGTTGCCGCTTTCATCGGCATGCCATAGGTGGCGTGGGGTGGGCCATGTCCGCAGAACCGTCGCCAGATCGGTCAGAGGCCTGATGTCTGGAACGCTCAAGCGCTCGCACTGTTCGGCGGCTTCTACCGCCTGAGCACGGAGGCGGTCTGTGTTGATGCGACGGATTTGTGTGCGTGCTGTCAGAACCGGCAGCAAAACCGAAGCCCCTAGCTCCACTGCTTTTTCCACCAAGACATCTTGCCTCGCACTTTTGATCGGCGCGAACAGCAACCAGATGTCGGGTTCGGGGTGTTGGGTCTGGATTTGTACCGAAGCCCGTACCATTGCCGCACCTTTGGCCAAATGATCAATGGTGCCCAGCCATGCTCCGTCGCATCCGTTGAACAGACGGACAGTCGCGCCAGGGGTAAGGCGCATGACGCTGCGGAGGTAATGGGCCTGGGCAGCGGACAGCGCAATCTCAGCCCCTTCCAAAAGAGGATCGGGGACGAATAAACGCGGGGCAGTGGCGGCGGGACGGGATGACATGGTGAATTCCGTTTTTTGCGACGAAAAGCTGACGTACTGTATGCCCTATGACCATCGCGAAGCCAACCTTGAGCGACATGCCGGTGGATGGGTGGGTTGATCGTTGCCCCCTCATCCTGCGCCCGTATTTGAAGCTGATGCGCCTGGATCGGCCCATCGGCACATGGCTGCTGTTGTTGCCATGCTGGTGGAGTGCGGCCTTGGCGGCGGAGTCTCTGACCGATTTAAGAATCTATGGGCTGGGTATGCTGTTCGCCGTGGGGGCGGTGATCATGCGTGGCGCAGGGTGTGTGATCAATGACATCGCGGATCGTGATTTCGACGGACGTGTCGAACGGACTGCGACCCGGCCGATCCCGGCCGGTCAAGTTTCGGTTTTGGCTGCGGTGATCTTTGTCGGCGTGCTGATGTTGATCGGTTTGGCGGTCTTGGTGCAGTTCAATCGCTTTACCCTTCTGTTAGGGGCGGCGTCGGTGCCGATTCTGGTGGTTTATCCTTTCATGAAGCGGATCACGGACTGGCCGCAGGCTTGGCTGGGGCTGGCGTTCAACTGGGGGGCCTTGGTGGGGTGGAGCGCGATGACGGGACGCCTTGATTGGCCTGCCGCCTGCCTTTACGTGGGAGGAATCTGTTGGACGCTGGGCTATGACACCATCTACGCCCACCAGGATAAGGCCGACGATGTGAAAATCGGCGTGCGGTCCTCTGCCCTTGCTTTGGGGCGACGGACGCGGCCCTTTCTTGTGGTGATGTATACGCTTGTCATGGGGCTGTTTATCGCGGCCTTTGTCGGCGCAGAAAGTGGACCTTGGGCAGCGCCGTTCTTACTGGCGGCTGCGGCTCATCTGGTCTGGCAGGTGGTGACGGTCGATAGCGATGACGCCCCCAATTGTTTGCGCCGGTTTAAGTCCAATCGCGATTTCGGCCTGTTGGTGACGCTGGCCGCGCTGGCCGCGCATATCTGATCGGCAAAACTCACGAAAACAGGGAGACAGGGCATGATCCATCCAGGGCCACGTAATTTGTTGACCGATGTGCCGGGGTTTTCGGTTGGCAATGCCGAGGATATGGCGGCGTTGTCCGGGGTGACTGTGGTGTTGCCGGATCGTCCTATGGTCGCGGCAGTGGATGTGCGCGGCGGTGGTCCCGGTACGCGGGAGACCGATGCCTTGGCGCCCAGTCGGTTGGTGGAGAAGGTCGATGCGGTGGTGTTGTCGGGCGGGTCTGCCTTTGGTTTGGCGGCGGCGGATGCCACCATGACCTGGTTGGCGGCGCGGGGGCGTGGGTTTCAGGTGGGGGATTTTCGGGTGCCGATTGTCCCGGCGGCGGTGGTGTTTGACCTTGCCAATGGGGGCAATAAAGTGTGGGGGAGTGAGCCACCGTATCGAGCCCTGGCGTGTGCCGCGTGCGAGGCTGCAACAATCGATTTTGGGTTGGGTAATGCGGGGGCTGGCCTGGGGGCGAAGGCGGGTGATCTCAAAGGCGGGTTGGGTAGCGCTTCGGCGGGGGATGACGACGGCCTGATGGTGGCTGCGTTGGTGGTCGCCAATCCGGTGGGATCTGTCACCTATCCCCATCAGTCCACCCTGTGGGCTTGGGCGTTGGAACAAAATGGTGAAATGGGAGGACAGGTGCCGCCTGTAGCACCGGTGGACTTGGAACCGGACTTTCCGTTTTTGCGAGGGCTCGCGGCCGGAGGCAACACCACTCTGGCGGTGGTGGCTACCAATGCGGATTTAAGCCGGGGCGAAGCCTTACGAGTCGCGATCATGGCGCAGGATGGTTTTGCCCGTGCTATTCGTCCGGCGCATACACCATTTGACGGCGATACGGCGTTCGTCTTGGCTGCGGGGGATTGGGTATTGCCAGAGCCACGCGCCCTGGCCGTGGCACGCATTGGTGCATTGGCGGCCGATTGTGTGGCCCGTGCGATTGGCCGTGGAGTCTATCTGGCGGAGAGTGCCGGGGTGTTTCGCAGTTGGCGTGATCGTTATCGCGCCGCTCCGGCGCAGGGGGCTCCACTTGAGCAGAACAGAGCCTAGAGCGTTCTGCGATTAGATTGACGCATATCCGGCATTCCGAAGGTAGTTTGTGCATTCTGTGGGGGTGAACTCTCCGAGGAGTTGGCCCATGCGTTGCCAAGTTGCCTGGACGGTTCGCTCGGCGGCCTTACGTAAGAGGCCTTTGAG
>JAFGWD010000300.1 GCA_016937315.1 Rhodospirillaceae bacterium | reverse complement strand
TCAGAAGCTCCAGATACGGATTGTTCGAGAGTGTCGAGAGAATGACGAAAAAAGTGAGGAACTCGCGGGCTGTCTGGGGAACGTCGCGATTAACTAAGAAGCGCCCAAGGCGTGCTGTGACGCTTTCCAATCGCCGGGCGTGCTCGGGCTCGCAGTTTTTTGCGGCCAGCGCGGCGATGTGTGGGCCAACGATACGCAAGGCATGGATTGCTGCCGCGTTATCGGTTTTGGCGTGGAGACTTTGCCAGGGGGTGGGAGGTGACAATGCACGTAAATAGCACCCACTGCGGTGCCGGATCTCGACGCGGCCTTGGGCGGCCAGGGTGATCAAGGATTCGCGGATGGTATTGCGGCTGTAGCCGAGTTCGGCGGCCAGTTCGCGTTCGCCGGGCAGACGATCCCCCTCGCCCAGGCGACGCGTGGCAACAAGATCAAGAATACGGTCGGTGCAGACAATTGCCATGGTACCACCCCGTGGTCCAGCCAGGGAAACCTGGCGGAGAGTCCGGTGCTTCCGAACACGCCTTAAAGTTAGCCACTCGAATGGGGGGTAACAAGAAAAAATCTAATCTGGACCAGCCAGTATGATAACGCCCTGTATTTAAGCCTTTATAAGGGTTTCTGAGGAGGGTCATATGTTCTATGAGACGGAAAATGGAATGTTTCTGAATCGCAAAAAGTGTAGGAAAACCTACTCTGGATGGACCAGTTAAGGGGTCGTTGGCGATGAGCCTGGCGGCAGAGAGGACAAGACGCGTGGCAGCTCTGCCCATAGGCTTGCCGCGAGACTGGCATAGGGCGCGATACTGTCCTCGGAAAAAGCGTGGGGTGTGGTGGAACAGAAAATAACGACTTCGCGCAAAATAGTGTTCACATACAAGGGTAAAGCGACGTAAGAGCGAATGCCTTTGGGGATGAATAAGGCCCAATCAATGGGTTTAATGCTTTTTGATGTGTCCTCAACAATGACGTGGTCCAAGTCGAAGAGCACCATATTTTCGGCGATTGATCCTTGGTAGGGGTGGGTGTCATTGTCGCTGACCGACTCGAAGGGGCCTCCGATGCCGGTGACGGCAACACGCCCTTCGGCGATGAAGATTTGAGACAACATCACGGCGTCAGTGTGGTGTCCTGGCGGTGGGGAATCCAAAAGCACGCGCAAAAGCCCGCGAATGTCGTGGGCGCGGGATAAGGCCTTCAGAACCGTTGGCGCGGGAGAGGATACGAAGGGTTTCTCTGTATCCTTAGTGCTGGGGCGCGGGTTCATTGAAAACCACAGAAGGCTGCGACCGTCACGGTCATAGGCGCGAACTCGGCTCATGCAGACGAGAGGGCGGCCTTTGTTGTCATGTATGGTGAGCAGGCCATTCCATGCCCGCGAGAACAGCAGGCGTTCGTAAATATCGCGCATATAAATATCGGAATTCGAAGCAAACAGCATCGACAGGTCGACGGCACCGTTTTTCGGATTCAGGCCAAAGGTGGTCCGTGCGGCGGCATTGGCCGCACAAACCCGGCGGCTTGCGATATCAACCATAAAGACCGGGTTATCAAACAGCTCGACGTGGTCGGCCAATCCGGTTTCATTGCCACGTTGTAGAACGCCGTTGGCAAGGCCGGTGCAATCGGCCAGGAGGCCAAGGTAACAGAAGGTCATTTCTGGGTCGGGGGTGCCGAGGATGTACAGCCAGCGCATCAGGCCATCGCGTCCATGGGCACGAAAAACCTCTGACACCGGTTGGCGATGACGTAGGCGTTCATGAAAACGTGTGAATACGGCGCGGTCTTGGGCGGCCAGAATCGACTCGGCACTGGCGGCGTCCTGCAAAAGGCGGGGGATGCTGTCCTCCAGGCCGGGAATGGCGTGATCGGTCAGGAAGGTGATTTCATTCTTGACCAAGTCGGCACGCCAGACCAGCGCGGGGACAGACCCCATGTCGCCGGAAACCAGACGAATGAGCCGGTCATAGGGAAGTTCCCCGGAGAGTGATGTCTCGGACATGACGTGCCTTTCCAGGTGACGGGGAACAAGGGGAAAAGTCTCGTCCTTAGGAGTCGGTCTTGTCAAGGTGGGGGATGTGCTCAGTCACGTTCGCATATGGGGAGGCGGACCACGAAGGTTGCCCCGCAACAGGTGTTTTCGTCCAGGAACAGCTTGCCACTGTGCTTCTTAACGATGATGTCCTGGCAGATCGATAGACCTTGTCCTGTCCCCTTACCAACGGCTTTTGTGGTGAAAAAGGGGTCAAAGATGCGGCTTCGTAGGGCCTTTGATATGCCGGGCCCATCGTCGGCGACACGGATTTCCACCCAGTCGCCGTCGCGTAGGGTGGAAATTCGGATGGTGCCCATGTTGCCATCGGGTCTGTCGGCAATGGCGTGTGCGGCATTGATAATCAGGTTGAGAAGCACCTGATGAATGTCCGATGGAAAACACAGGATCTTGGGCAGGTTGGGGTCCAGATCCGTGACCAAGCGGGCCACATGCTTCCATTCATTGCGGCAGACTGTGGCGGTGCTGTCGATGGCGTGGTTGATGTCGGTGCCGACCTTAGCCGTGGAACCGGGATGGGAGAAATCCTTCATCGAACGCACGATATGCGTGACATGTCCGACGCCTTGTAGGGCTTGGTCAATGGCGTCGGGATAATCGGCGAGGAACTCCGCGACGCCACGGTCCTCCAGAATGGTCGCGGGGTCTGCCTTGGCGGGGGTTGCACAGATTTCCGCCAGGGCCGCGACGATGTCGGGGAAGGTGTCTTGGATATAACGCAGGTTGTCGCCGATGTACTGGATCGGGGTGTTGATTTCGTGCGCCACACCGGCGGCCAATTGCCCGACGCTGGCCAATCTTGATGCTTGCAAGGATTCGCGTTGCGCTTCCTTGATGGCGTCGATGCTGCGGAAGGAAATCACGGCAATGCGGGTTTTGCCACCCTCGTCCAGGGGGGCTGCGGCATAAGCCATGGCGGTGCGGTGCTGGTCTCCGATTATGAATATTGCGTCATCGTCGGTTAGAGTCTCGCCGCTTTCAATGACCCGGCGGAAGGGGGCGTCGATGAAGGGGACAGGACGGTCATTGACTTCCAAGGTCATGACCTCATCCAGCAGACGTTCCGTCAGGGTTTCCGTTTGCAGCCAACGGTGTGCCGAGGGGTTGGCAAAGGCAATAATGCCGAAGCTATCGACCAGGAGAACGCCTTCGAACAGGCTGGAGGTGATGCCGAGCAGGCGTTTTTGGCTTTCTTGCAGGGCGCGATCAATCTTGATGCGGGTGGCGATTTCCTGAGAAAGTTCATGGGTGCGCTCAGCGACTTGTTGTTCCAGAAGTTTTTGGTGATCGGCAATGCTGGATTCGTATTGTTTGCGTAAGGAGACATCGCGGAAGACCAGGACGGCACCGGTAAAGCGTTGGTCTTCACAGATCGGGGTCAGGATGTATTCAGCGGTGAAGGTGGTGTCATCGGTCCGGTGGCACAACATTTCGTCGGCACGTGATTGTTTGCAGCGCAGGGGGAAAGCGGGCAGGCTGGTGTCGCCCAAGACGTCGCGGACAGGCTGTGCTTCCAAAAGTACGGTTTCAGCGTTCAACATGCGTGCTGCCGCAGGATTGACGAAGCGGATATGTCCGTTTTCATCAAGGCCGATGATGCCGTCTCCCGCTGCGCCGAGGATCAATTCGTAGTGACTCTTGAGCTTCTCCAACTCGGCTTCGCGTTTTTTCAGAATGGTTACGTCAGTGCGGATGCCGACGATACCGCCGTCGCGGGTGCGGTTTTCCCGGCTGATTAACCAATTGCCATCGGACATGCGTTGAAGTGAAGGGCTGCCGTCGGCCGCACGGTGCGCGGCAAGGCGTCGTTCCAGGAATTTCTTCTTGCTGTGGACACCGTCATCCCCATACAGACCCAAGCTTGCGATATGATGCATGATCTCGGTGAAGGTGCGTCCGATTACGAAGGTATTGTCGACATCGGGAAACATTTCGTGGATGCGGGAATTCGCCAGAACCAGCCGATCTTCGGCGTCATAAAGGACAAAGCCCTCGCTGATGGCCTCAATGGCGTCGGCAAGTTGCTGTTCGGCTTGGCGTGCACGACGTTCGGCATCAACCTCGTGGGCGATGGTGGCGCGAATGTTGCTCAGGCTGGTCCGCAGATCGGAGGCGTGGGACAACATGCCTTCGATCTCATTCGCGAGTTTTGGACTGGCCCCTAAGTGCTGGGTCAGGTGCCGTGTCATGTCGGCACGCAAGCGATTGATGATTTCGACGCGGCGCAGACGGCAGAGTGTGAAATAGTTATGGAATCGTGCGTAGTGGATGGGGAAATGATCCACGAAGTCATCGTGGAACGAGCCGTCCGTATCATCAAAAAAAGCGATTGCGGTGAGAGTTTGGTTGATATTGATGCCCATTAATTCGCCGAAAGTGGAAAAGCCAGCGGCCGGGCAGGGCCACAGACTTTTCATGCTCTCTATGGCTGCGGCGTTATTCAATCGTCTGAGAATACAGTCGTTCAGGATGACGCCCACAGGTTTGGGCTTGTTTGCCAAAAATGTGCGGATGTCGGTTTTGGTTTTTGTGATGAAACCCGTGGCGGCCAGCAAGGTCAGCTCGTCGCCCGGATTGATGTCGCAGAAAAAGTGCAGTAGGCCGCTGTCATGATTGATGTGCGAGATCGAACGGACGAAGATTTCATTGTCGAGTTCAATGCCGAACGTGTGTCCCGAGAGTTTGCTTTGGAGGCCTTTTGGTGTGGTGTTTAAGACTTCAGACAGGAGGTCAATGGCCGGGCGATGCGTGTTGGTGGTGGGGTCCAACAGGGTGGCGACGGTGCGGAGGTCGGGGTCAGCGTCGATGGCGATAAAGGTGTGCTTGGTTTTTCGGAAGTTCTGACTCTTCAAGACGCCATAATGCTTCCCCGTAGCGATTTTGAGGAAGATCAGAACCGCATGATTCTCTAATATCTGGGTGTTGTCGAACAGATAGGTATGCTGGAAGTCAAGGGTGCCACCGGCAGAACCGCCGACGAACAAACAGGGGAACCGTCCGCTGTGATAAATCGCCTGCATCAGATGATCCTCGCAGCCCGACAAACCGTCGAAGAAGGCGAGGGCCAGGGTGTCGTGAGCATCAATGCGAAAAGGAACGGTGAGGGTTGTCAGGTCTCGGGTGAGTTGAGCAACGCGGGCGTCATGGGGCAGTGGTGATGTTCCAGAGCGCCGATCGGCGGAATACAGGTTAACGGTGCGGATGGCGGTCTCCGCCAGGAGATCCGGGGAAAATACCTGGATTACGATCTGGGGGTGGGCGGTGTCGAATGGGCGATATAAGATATCAGTGGTGGTGTGAGCACACAGTTCCCCCGCTGTTGAGATGCCGATGACGGGGGTATCCCCAGCCAGGGTTTTCAGGCGGGTGGTGACACTGGCAAAGTCCAGAAAAGGTGAGATGAAAGCAAGGGCTAAACCTGCGGCGCGGCGGTCAAATCGAAAGGTGTCCGCACCAACCGTGGATAAGTCGCCACCATCAATGATGACGCGGACGAGATCTGTGGGTTGGGGAGAAACAGACACGGCTTTCCACCTTAACGGAGTTTCTACCTTCATCTTTTCTACAAGATGGTGCAAAGGCACACCAGAGGATAGGTTGGGTTTGCCAAAATCATCGTCTTTGGTCGTTGTTTAGGACGTAGACTCATAAATCCTGCCGAATTGCGTTGGTCGCCAAGGGATACAATGGCAGGAGCCGCCCCTTTTCCCCAGTCGTTGATGTGGGATGCTCATATTGCAGGCGGCGTCATTCCAAAAAATCATAACCGATTTCCAATTAGCATTGGACCTGTCAGTGGTCATGCCGCCATGCTTTACGGCTGCCTAATCAAAAAACGATACGGGAGAAGAAAAATCATGCTGGGTGTTCTTGGGGGAATGGGTCCCCTTGCTACCGTCGACTTTTTGGCGAAATTGGTCGCGGCGACGGCGGCGGAAACGGATCAGCAACATATGCCGCTGTTGGTTCGATCTGTGCCGCAAATTCCAGACCGCTCGGCCTGCATCATGCACGGCGGAGAAAGTCCCTTGCCCGCGCTACGTTTTGGTTTGCGCGAACTGGGTCGCGGCGGTGCGACAGTGGCGGTGATACCGTGCAACACGGCACATTATTGGGCTGATGACTTGGTTGGCGATGATCTGCCACCATTGCTGCATATCGTTGATGCGGTGGCGGCGCATTTGGCTGAGGTTTTGCCAGATGGCGCACCGATCGCGGTGTTGTCCACGACGGGTACGCGTGCGGCCAGAGTTTACGAAAATCGATTGGATCAGACGCGGTGGCCCATTCTGGAGGCAACGTCTGCGGGGGCTGCTGCAGTGGCTTCCGGGATTGCTATGGTTAAGGCAGGCCAGGTTGAGGCGGCGAGCCAGATTTTCGCACAACAGGTGCTCGCTGAACGTGCCCGTGGTGCTCAAGGTGTGATTCTGGCGTGCACAGAAATCCCGGCGGCGTTGCACAGCGATGATCCTTTGGTGGTTGATGCCACTGATGCGCTGGCGCGACGCTGTGTGCGGTGGTTCCGGGAAACCTATCGCGGGGTTCCATCGTCTCCGGCTTCTGGGGGCAGATTGTAAAAATCTTGGTGCACCCGGGGGGGGGGGCTTTCTGTGGCATAGACCCGCGCAGATCGGCGTTTCCAGCTAAATTTTCTGGGTGGGCGTGGCGGATGCGGTGTCCTCAGGGGTTGACGGCGGCGTTGCTTTCCCTAAAGTCTCACGTTTTCCAACCGCGCCGGCCTTGGCGTGGGGCTCGGGGGAGCGCGTTATGGTTTTGTTGAAGCTGTTTTCTGGCCTGGTGTTGTTGCTGGTTGCAGGGGATTTGTTGGTGCGCGGCTCTGTGGTTCTGGCCCGTCGCGCAGGCATCTCGCCTCTGGTGATCGGGCTGACACTGGTCGGTTTTGGCACATCCTTGCCGGAGCTCCTAGCGAGCTTGCAGGCGGCAATGATCGGTGCGCCGGGCATCGCGGTGGGTAATGTTGTTGGGAGCAACATCGCCAATATCCTGTTGATTTTAGGCACGGCTGCTTTGCTGTTCCCGGTGTCTTGTGAGGCTCCGGGGATTCGCCGTGATCTGGGGGTGCTGTTTCTGGCGACGTTGGCGGCGATTGCGCTGCTGCATTGGGGGCAAGTGCCGCGCAGTGTCGGCCTGACCTTAGTGGCGACGTTGCTGTGCTATACTGGGTTTGCGATTTTCATGGACCGTCGTGAATACGCGACAGTGCGTTTGCGGGAAGAAGAATCCCAGATCACCGATGCCATGCCGCCTGTCCGTCTGGGGGTTCCGGGGGCCTTGATGTTGACCGTTGCGGCGATGGCCGGCGTGATCTTTGGGGCTCGTTTTTTGGTCGATTCAGCGGTCATTCTGGCCATGCGCTGGGGCGTTTCGGAGAGCCTGATCGGCGTGACTGTGGTTGCCATTGGAACTTCTTTGCCGGAGTTGGCGACCAGCGTGATTGCGGCGATTAAGCGTGAAAGTGACGTTGCGCTTGGCAATGTTATTGGCAGCAATTTATTCAATATTTTGGGGATTATGGGCGTGACGGCGTCGGTATCGCCGATTGTGGTGCCCGCAGAGATATCGGGCCGTGATACTTGGGTTTTGGCGGTGGCGACGTTTGCCTTGATTGGCGTGGTCTTGGGGTTGAAGCATATTCCGCGTGCCTTGGGCTTTACCTTTGTGGTTGCCTATGGCGTGTACATGACGGGGTTGGCTGGCGGATTGCCGGACTTGCCGGTGGACTTGCCTATCGATTTACCGTCGGTTCTGCCCAGCTTTTAAGCCTCACACCTCGTAATGGGCGTTCAGAAAATACAGTCCGACGCTGGGGGCCGTTGCCCCGGCGGCGGAGCGGTCACACGCGGCCAGTGCGGTGCGGACGTCGTGGGCCGTCCACTTGCCCTCGCCGACCCGTTTTAATGTGCCAACCATGTTGCGTACCTGATGGTGCAGGAATGAGCGAGCGTCGGTGCGGATTTCGATAACCTCACCGACACGACGGACGTCCAGACTGTCCAGGGTTTTGACTGGCGATTTCGACTGGCAGGCGACGGCGCGGAACGATGTGAAATCGTGCCGTCCGACCAGGACTTGAGCGGCCTCGTGCATGGCCTCGGCATTCAGGGGTTTGGGCACCCACCAGGCGCGTCCAGACTCCAACGCCAGAGGCGCGGGGCGGTTGACGATGCGATACAGGTAGGCTCGTCCCAGGCAGGAAAATCGGGCGTGGAAATCCTCGGGCACGATTTCGGCGGTTAGAATGGAAACGGCATGTGGTTTGAGGTGGTAGTTCAAGGCCGCACGAATGGTTTCCGGTGGGTCGGTGCGTGGCAGATCAAAATGTGCGACTTGCCCCAGCGCGTGCACGCCCGCATCCGTTCGTCCCGAAGCGAAGGTCGGGCACATGTGGCCACAGTAGCCAGTGATTGCGGTTTCCAAAACCTCTTGCACGGCGAGGCCGTTGTCTTGCCGTTGCCAGCCAACGAAGCCGCGTCCGTCATATTCGATGGTCAGTTTGATGCGTGGCATGGCAAGTCCGGATTCGTGAAACGACCGTCAGTGTGTGACACTCACAGACGACCTGTTCTTAGAACAGGTCCTCCATCAGGGCGTCAAGGGTGCGGGTTAACAGCAGCAAATCTTGCGTACGTGATAGGCGGTGATCTCCGTCCTTGACCAGAGTGATGGTGGTGTTGGTGCTCTCTAGGCGATCGGCGAGAGTGAGCGCGGTGCGCCATGGGACGGAGGTGTCCTGCATGCCTTGCAGGATGCGGACCGGCCCGGTGAAGGGGATGGGATGGCGCAACAGTAAGTTCTGTGCGCCGTCTTCCATAAGAAGACGGCTGACCGGATAGGTGCCGTCGTTGTCGTGCAGATGGACACATCCCTCGCGGTTGAAGGTTTCGATGTCCGCTGGAGTCATGGCCGGGCGGAGGGTGTCTTCAGTGAAGTCAGGGGCGGGGGCGATGCCGATCAGGGCTTTTACACGCTCAGGGCGGGCGAGTGCGGCCAGTAGCATCACCCATCCGCCCATGCTGGAGCCGACCAGGATGACCGGGCCGCTGGTCAGTTCATCAATCACCGCGAGGGTGTCGTCACGCCAGCGCCCGATGCACCCATCAGTGAAATCGCCAGAGCTTTTTCCATGTCCAAACATGTCGAAACGCACAAAGGAAAAGCCAGATAAAACCGCGTGGGCGGCGAGTTGAATGGCTTTGCCGCCTTCCATGTCCGACATCAATCCGTGCAAAAAAATCACAGTTGGAGACAGACTGTTGCCTTGATGGCACAGGACACGGCGATAGGCGATGGACGCGCCGTCTGTGCGTGCTAATATCCCGCGTTCGTCGCGGCCTGAGATCGGGTCCGACATCATGATTGTATCCGTTTGGTTTGTTTTGTTTGATCAAGAAAGGCTCGGCAGTGTCTCACGAGTCTAGCAGCCGAAACGCGCGGGGCCAAGGCGCTCCGGCCGTTTTGCAGGTTTTGCCCCGTTTGGAAACCGGTGGTGTCGAACGTGGCACCATTGAAATCGCTGAAGCGTTGCGTGACGCCGGAGCCTTGCCCGTCGTGGTGTCCTTTGGTGGCATGATGGAGCGCGACCTGGAGCGCATGGATGCGGTACATGTGCGTTGGCAGGTGCATTCCAAGAACCCACTGACCATGTGGCGTAACATCGACGCGTTGGTCGATGTTATTCAGCGTTACGATGTGAAATTGGTGCATGCACGCTCTCGGGCTCCAGCGTGGAGCGCACGGGCTGCGGCGCGGCGTTGTGGCGTGC
>JAFGWD010000299.1 GCA_016937315.1 Rhodospirillaceae bacterium | reverse complement strand
GTTCGCGGTCCACGGTCACGGAGACGGTTGGTGCGGACAGGTCCATGTCATTGGTGACGTCGTAGAATCCAGGCTCGTGAGCCAGAGCTTCGGTCAGGCGGGCCGCGCCACTGTAAAGTGCCGAAAGATCCAAATCCTGCAACGCGTACTGATACTGCGCCTTGCTGATAGAACCGCCGATGCGAATCACCGGTGGGTTTTGCATGTACACCTTCAGTCCCGGAATATCTTTAGTTTTTGCGCGCAATCTCCGTACCACCTGATCAGCAGTGTCGTCGCGTTCGTCAAAAGCTTTCAGGCTGATCACCAAGATGCCCGAACTGACCGTGGTGCGTGAACCGCCAGCCCCCACGGATGCCATAACCGACGCGACGGCAGGGTCTTTGCGTACGATGTCGGCTGCGATCATTTGATTGCGGGCCATTTCGTCGAAGGACGTGCTGGACGAGCTTTCGGTGTAGGCAAAGATGCGCCCAGTATCGTCGCTGGGCAGGAAATCCTTAGGAATGATCACGAACAGCCATGCTGAAGCACCCAGACTGATCAGGAACATGCCAAAAGTGATGCGGTGGTGGGTCAGGCTCCAGCGCAGGGATTTTTCGTAGGCCGCTTGCATGGCGTCAAAGCCCGCCTCGCACCGGCGGTAAAAGGCACCGTGAACCTGATGTTCGGGGCGGATCATGCGGCTACAGAGCATCGGTGTCAGGGTCAAAGAGACGACACCGGACATCAAAATCGCAATCACGATGGTCATCGCGAATTCGTACAGGAGACGTCCGACAATGCCGCCCATGAACATCACCGGGATGAATACGGCAGCCAGGGAGATCGTCATCGAGACGATGGTGAAGGCGATTTCTCGTGCGCCCTTGATCGCGGCTTCGAATGGGCGCTCTCCGGCTTCGCGGTGGCGGACGATGTTTTCCAGCATGACGATGGCATCATCGACCACGAAACCAACCGACAGTGTCAGCGCCATCAAGGACAGGTTATCGAGGCTGAAACCAAACATCGCCATGCCGGCGAACGTGCCGACGATGCTGATCGGCAGTGCCAACGATGGAATGATGGTGGCCGAGGCGCTACGCAGAAACAGGAAAATCACCAGAATCACCAAAACACCGGCAAGCACCAATGTAAACTGTACGTCCTCAATGGAGGCGCGGATGGTTTGGCTGCGGTCGTAAAAAATTTCCAGGTCGATGCTGGGCGGAAGTTGTTTCTCGAAGTTTGGCAAGACCTCTTGAATGGCGTTGACGACTTCGATGGTGTTGGAGCCGGGTTGCCGTTGCACCGCAAGCGTGATGGTGCGTTCGCCGTTGACCCAACTGCCCAAGCGGTCGTTTTCGACACCGTCCACCACGTCACCAAGGTCGCCAAAACGAACCGGTGCTCCGTTGCGATAGGCAATCACTTGGTCAACATAGGCATCCGCTGACAGCAATTGCCCACGGGTGTGAATCAGAGCAGTGCGTTTGGGGCCGGATAAGGTGCCGGTTCCCTGGTTGACGTTGGAAGCCGAGACAGCGGCGGCGACTTCGTCGATACCGATACCGCGTGCGGCCATGGCATCAGGGTCCATGCGGAGGCGCACCGCGTATTTCTGCGACCCATAAATATTGACCTGAGCGACACCAGAAACCGTGGATAGACGCCGCGCCAGTTGCCCTTCGGCGTATTGTGTGACAGTGGACATCGGCAATGTCGATGACCGCATGAAAATGTAGAAAACCGGCGAATCCCCAGGGTTGACTTTCCGCAGTGACGGCGGAGTTGTCATGTCGGAAGGGAGCTTGCGTAAGGTGGATGAGATGGCCGACTGCACGTCCTGAGCTGCGGCATCGATACTGCGATCCAGGGAGAATTGCAGCGTGATACGGGTGTTGCCCTGACTGGATGTCGAGGTCATGGAATCAATGCCGGCGATGGTGGAAAACTGGTTTTCCAGAGGCGTTGCCACCGCCGAGGCCATGGTCTCGGGGTCGGTGCCGGGCAGTGATGCAGAAACCGTGATGGTTGGGAAATCAACCGAGGGGAGTTCGCTTACCGGCATTTTCAAATAGCCGATAATCCCGAAGATCACCAAGGCCACCATCAAGAGCGTGGTGGCGACAGGACGGCGGATGAACAGTTCGACGTTCATTTAAGGTGCCTTATCAGCGACCGGCATGACCGTCACGGAAACCCCGGGAGCAAGGCGTAATTGGCCGTCGATAACCACGGTTTCTCCAGCGTTCAGGTCTTTTTTGTCCACTGCAGCGATGCCGTCCTCGGCATAAATAACGGAGACATTTCTGAGTGCGGCTTTTTTGTCCGCATCCACGATATAGACGTAAGGTCCCTTTTGTCCGGTGTTTATGGCCTCGAACGGTATCACGGTCGCGTCTTTTATGACTTCCAGAACCAGGGCTGCGGTTACAAATTGGCCGGGAACCAGACGGTGGGTCTCGTTGGCGACGGTGGAACGCACTTCAATGGTGCCGCTGCTTGGATTGACGGTGGCACCGACGAAATCAATGCGCCCGGTGATCGGTGGGGCGTCGTCTCCGGGAACGGAAATCACCAAATCGGTTCCACCCTCGCGCATGCGGGCTTGCAGGGTCGGTAATTGTTGTTGCGCCAGAGTTACGGAGACGCGAACCGGTTCAATCGCGGAG
The DNA here is from genome assembly GCA_016937315.1 of Rhodospirillaceae bacterium. Lineage (GTDB taxonomy): Bacteria > Pseudomonadota > Alphaproteobacteria > Rhodospirillales > Rhodospirillaceae > Oleispirillum. The sequence continues at coordinate 8,677 of JAFGWD010000299.1, read as the reverse complement.
ACATTTACCAATGCGGTATCACCGTTGGCTTTTACGATATTGCCGGGGTGAATCAGGATGGGGCCGGTCTTGCCCGAAAGGGGAGACCGAATTTCCGTGTATCCGAGTTTGAGGCGGGCATTGGCGATAGCGGCGGTATCGGACGCAACGGTAGCGGCCAGAGCCTTAGCTTCGGCTTGGGCTTGTTCAAATTTTTGTGCGGAGGTGACGCCACGGCCACTCAAATCCTTTTGCCGCGCCAGTTCCAGACGTGCTTTGTCGAGTTGTGCTTGATCCCGAGACAAAACCGCTTGAGCTTGGTCCATATCGGCCTGAAAGGGGCGAGGGTCAATGCGAAACAGCAAGTCACCAGCTTTGACCATTTGGCCTTCAGTGAAGAAGGCCTCCAGAATCCGCCCTTCGACCTGCGATTTGATTTGCACGGTGGCCGAGGCCAGGACACTGCCATAAGTGCGGGCCAAGCGCGGCACATCGCGGGTTACGGCAATTGCGGTGACCACTGGAGCCGGACCGATTTGACGTCCTTTGGGTGCGGCGAGGGCTGGAGCCGTAGCACACAACAGGCTCACAACAATCAGGGTCGAAAATTGGCCCAGGCGGTCTCGAAGGCGGTGCATCACGATGAAAGCGTCCGAACAGTGTAGATCTCGGTGGTCGCCGTATCATTAAAAAAAAAAGGCAATAGACGGAATCGCTTGAAAGGCATTATCAATCATACAATTTTAGAGCTATAACCCCTCCCGGTTTCCCAGAATCCTGTATTTTGGCCGGAGGTCGTCCCCCTCATGTTGGTGCAAGTCGCCGTTGCGGTTGCTTTTTTTGCTGTGTATATCGCTATGGGGTTGGGCAGATGGCCGGGTTTTGCCATTGATCGCACCGGCGCGGCACTGGTTGGTGCGGTGTTTGTGTTTGCGATTGGGGCTGTTGATGGCCCTGGCATGGTGCGTGCCGTGGACTTTTCAACATTGGCGATTTTGTTCTCGTTGATGGTGGTGTCTGCACAGGTCGAGGCCAGCGGGTTCTTTGCCTGGAGTGGGCGTTTGGTGGCGGATGTGGCGGTGCCGCCAGTCCCATTGTTGGGCGCGGTGATTGTTGTGACCGGTGGTCTGGCTGCTGTGTTGACAAATGACGTGGTGGTTTGGGCTTTGGTTCCTGTGGTGGTGCGGGGGGTGAGGGCGCGTGGTCTGGATGCTCGACCATTCGTTATTGCCATGGCCTGTGCCGCCAATGCCGGATCGGCGGCTACGGTCATCGGCAATCCCCAGAATTTGTTAATTGGGCAAGCCGGAGGGCTGACCTTCTGGCGTTTTCTCTGGGTGTGTGGTGTCCCTGCCTGCATGGGTTTAGTTATTGTATTTGTGGTGATGGCTTGGTCATGGCGCGACCATTGGGAGGCTGCGGCGGTTGTTGTGGACGATCATGAACGATCATTCGATCGTCGATCGGGCATGAAAGCCTTGGCAGCGGTATTGACGCTCATCGTCGTCTTTTCGTTGCCAATAGCGCATGCACCCTGGGCTTTGGCTGTGGCGGCGGTGTTGATGCTCAATCGTCATCTTGGCACGCGGCGTATGTTGGGTATGGTGGACTGGCATTTATTGATGCTGTTTGCGTGTTTGTTTGTGGTGACCGGAGCGCTGGTGAACGGGGTCTTTTTGCCCCGCATTGTCCCGATCCTTGCGACGGGCTTGCGTGATCCGGTGGTTGCGTTAATCGTATCGCTGACCGGAAGTAACTCAATCGGCAACGTACCTTTGGTCACGGCACTTTTGACCATGGTGCCGGACCTAGACGCGGCGGGGCTCTTTCGCCTTGCGGTGTTCAGTACGCTGGCTGGAAATTTTCTGATTGTGGGCAGCATGGCGAATATCATCGCTGTGGACCGTGCGGCGGCCTCAGGGGTTGAGGTTTCGTTCAGGGATTATGCGCGGATTGGTGTGCCGGTAACTGTTTTCAGCCTGATGGGCGCTTATGTTTGGTTGGCGTGGGTTTTGTGAAGGGATGCATTTGCGTGGCGAATAAAGGGCTGTTTTCATATCGCAAGTTTTGGCCGCATCGTTTGGGCCCAGCACCGTTCTTACCAATGACTCGTGCCGAGATGACAGAGCTTGGCTGGGACAGTTGTGATGTGGTGATCGTGTCTGGCGATGCCTATGTGGATCATCCGTCGTTTGGCGCGGCGGTGATTGGCCGTGTGTTGGAGGCGCAGGGATTCCGTGTTGGCATCATTGCCCAGCCCGATTGGTCTTCGGCACAGGCGTTTATGGCTCTTGGGCGTCCCAACGTGTTCTTTGGTGTGACGGCAGGGAATATGGACTCCCTAGTCAATCGGTATACCGCTGACCGCCGTATTCGCTCTAACGATGCTTACACCCCTAACGATGAGGGTGGTAAACGCCCGGATCGGGCGGTGCTTGTCTATGCACAGCGCTGCCGTGAGGCGTTCAAGGACGTGCCGGTGGTGATTGGTGGGATCGAGGCATCCCTGCGGCGTCTGGCTCACTATGATTACTGGTCTGACAAGGTCCGGCGTTCCGTCCTATTCGATGCGAAGGCCGATGCCTTGGTCTATGGCAATGCGGAACGGGCGTTGGTGGAAATCGCGCATCGTTTGGCGACGGGCAAGGGCGCTGGGGATCTGCGACTGGTCCGAGGCGTTGCGGTGGTCACTCATGCGCCCCCCGAGGGTTGGGCCGTTCTGGATGAAACCCGTTTGCCAGACGAGGCGGAAGAGCGTGTGCGTCCGCCGCGAGATTGTCAGGTGGTTGTGGATTTGCCGTCTTTTGCGGATGTGGTGGCGGACCGTGCGCTTTACGCCCATGCGGCGCGGATCGCGCATTTGGAAAGCAATCCGTTGAATGGCCGGGCGTTGATGCAGCGCCAAGGGGACAAGGCCATTTGGATTGCACCACCGCCGGAACCGTTGACCACGGCAGAATTGGATGGGGTGTTCGATTTGCCTTATGCGCGGGCACCGCATCCGTCTTATGGCGGTGCGAAAATCCCGGCGTGGGAGATGATTCGCCACTCGGTGGCAATCTTGCGGGGGTGTTTTGGTGGGTGCTCGTTCTGCTCAATCACCGCACATGAAGGACGGATTGTGCAAAGTCGTTCTGAAGATTCGATTTTGCGCGAAATTGCTGCGATTCGTGATCGGGGAGACGGTTTTACGGGGGTGATTTCTGATTTGGGCGGTGCGAGCGCCAATATGTATCGCCTGGGATGTTCTTCACCGAAAGCGGAGGCTTTGTGCCGCCGGTTTTCCTGCCTTTACCCCGATGTCTGTAAAAACTTGAATACCGATCATGCGCCGCTGATTCGCTTGTATGAAAAGGCGCGTGCGGTCAAAGGCGTGAAGAAGGTTCTCATCGGTTCAGGCGTGCGCTTTGACTTGGCGGTGAAAAGTCCGGCTTATGTGCGGGCCTTGGTTGCCAATCATGTCGGTGGATATTTGAAAATTGCGCCGGAACATTCTGAGCCTGGCCCCTTGGCTCTGATGATGAAACCGGGAATTGGCGAATTCGATCGTTTTCGGACGATGTTTTCTGCGGCGGTCAAGCAGGCGGGTAAGGAATACTATCTGATTCCCTATGTTATCGCGGCGCACCCTGGCACCACCGATACCGATATGCTGAATCTTGCTTTGTGGCTGAAAAAGAACGGTTTTCGCGTGGATCAGGTGCAAACCTTTCTGCCCGCGCCGATGGCGCTGTCCTCGGCCATGTATCACAGTGGGTATAATCCTCTGGCCCCTGTGAAAAGGACTGGGTCGGCGGGTGTTGCCACGGCCAAGGGGCTGCGCCAGCGTCGGTTACACAAGGCGTTCTTGCGGTATCATGACGCCGAGAATTGGCCGATGCTGCGTGAAGCGTTGATTGCCATGGGACGTAGCGACCTGATAGGGGCGGGTAAGGCGCATTTGGTGCCCGCGTGGCAACCGCGTGGCACTGGTTTGGGTGGGGAAGGACAGCGTGCTGGACGGAAGCATGGGCCACAAAATCCCCCGGCTCTTGAACGGGGTAAACCGACACAGGTGCCGCGTCGGGGGAAAAGAGGTACAGTGTAACATCTCGCCTCTTGACATCATTATAGCCTAACGCTAAACCGACATCCTCGGTTCCTGGGGACGCAGGCGTGCTGCGGACTTGGGTGAAAAGGGAATTCGGTGGGGCGTAGGGCCGTTTTGCGGTGCGTCGAATCCGAAGCTGCCTCCGCAACTGTAAGCGGTGAGCGTGGATCGCATGGACCACTGGGAAACTGGGAAGGTCGATCCGCCGCGTGGACCCGTAAGCCAGGAGACCTGCCGGGAGCCGTTGACGTTTTCTTGCGTGCGGGGGCATGGGGAAACCGCGTTCGTTGGCACGGCAGAGGATGCCTGTGCCACGCCGGTTTTCACGTATAGCCCAACCTCGCAAACGTGGGTGGCCACAGTCAAGGTATGACCTATGTGGCGGCTTTGCGCGTAACTGTATACCGTGCTGTGCTTCTGAGGCGCGAAGGGGGAATGGGTGTGTGGTGAGGCCGGAGCGACCGTGCAAAACGAGGTCAGAGACCGCCTGAAGTCAGGGGCGGTGATTTCCTATGGTGGGGTTTTGTCCATCATGGCGCTGGCGATCGTCTTTTTGTTCGTGGTTGGCTTGTGTATTGGCCCAGTCTTGATTCCGTTGAATCATGTTGTGGACTCTTTGTTCGCGACCGACAATGCGCCGTTTACCGTCATCATGCAGGAAATTCGTTTGCCGCGTGCCATTCTGGGCGGTGTTGTCGGGGCCTCTTTGGGACTGTCCGGCGCGGCGTTGCAGGGTTTGCTCCGCAATCCCTTAGCCGAACCCGGCTTGATTGGCGCGTCGTCCTCAGCGGCGTTGGGCGCGGTGATTGCGCTTTATTATGGATTTTCGACGTTGTCCCCCCTGGCGTTGCCGGTTTTTGCCATCGTCGGTGCGGTTTTATCCATTTTGGCACTGTTTGCCTTAACTGGGCGTGACCCTGGTGTCATGTCGATCATTTTGGCTGGGGTCGCTTTGACCAGTCTGACCGGGGCCTTGATTTCGATTGCCATCAACATGTCCCCGGACCCGCATTCTGCCCTGGAAATCGTGTTTTGGATGATGGGGTCTTTGTCGGATCGCAGCATGCAGCATGTCATCTTGGCGTTGCCGTTTACCGTTATCGGTTGGGCAATGATGATGAGTTGTGGGCGTGCCTTGGACGCGTTGACTTTGGGTGAAGAAACGGCGGCCAGTTTGGGTATTTCGCTTTCGCGTCTGCGCTTTCGCCTGATCGTTGGGACCGCGTTTGCCGTTGGGGCTGGGGTGGCTGTGGCGGGCAGCATTGGCTTTGTTGGCCTTGTGGTGCCCCATCTTTTACGTCCCTTGGTTGGGTATCGTCCGAGCCGTCTTTTGATGGCCAGTGCTTTGGGCGGTGCGGTTCTGTTGTTGGCTGCGGATGTCGGGGTGCGCCTCCTCCCCGTTGATCCGGAATTTAAGCTGGGGGTTTTGACCTCGGTGGTTGGCGCACCGTTCTTTCTGGCGCTGGTCTTAAAAACCCGTCATCGCACGCTTTAGGTTCAGGGGAGTCGGCTGTGGATATGTCTCTGGTTCATCCCGCGCATAATGAAGCCCCGGTTATTAAGGGATTTTCGGTTCGCAACCTGACGGTGGCGCGTGGTGATCGGGTGATTTTAGACGGCATTAATCTGGATCTGGATCGATCTGGCGTGATTGGTTTGATCGGCCCCAATGGTGCGGGGAAGACAACTCTGTTGAAAGCCATGATGGGGTTTCTGCCGGTGCGTGGCGGGAGCGTCTGCTTTGATGGGAAGCCGATTGCGGCGTGGGAACGTACGGCGTTGGCGTGTCGGATTGGCTATATGGCGCAGGGTGCGCCGTGTTTTTGGCCGATGACCGTGGAACGGGTCGTTGGATTGGGACGGACGCCGCATTTGCGCCGTTTCGGGCGCATGGTAGCATGCGATGCAGATGCCGTGTCCTGTGCCTTAGAAGCGACCGGCGTTGCACACTTGAGGACGCGCTCGGTTCTGGATCTCTCCGGTGGTGAACGGGTGCGCGTGATGTTGGCGCGGGCCTTGGCTGGGTGTCCTGAAACCTTGCTGGCCGATGAGCCAGTGGCGGCTTTGGACCCTCACTATCAGTTGCAAGTGATGCAGGTTCTGAAAAAAAGTACGGCGAATGGTCGCACCGTGGTCGTGGTGTTGCACGATCTGACACTGGCGGCACGATTCTGTGATCGCTTGGTTTTATTGCATGACGGGCAGGTTGCGGCGATGGGTGCGCCGGAGGCTGTTTTGACTCCTGAAATTTTGGAAGCCGCTTACGACGTGACGGTGCATGTCGGGCGGCACGGCAACGGGCTTTACGTTCTGCCCTGGGACGTCAGCGGACCCAAAATGCGGGCGGCTGTCTGACACGTATTTTTGATTTGAAGGGGAATGGCTCATGGAACCGACCGCACAGGTCACGGATGTGATCGCCGCAGTGCCTCATGATTTGTCGCCGTGGGCGATGTTCATTAATGCACATATTGTTGTGCAGGTGGTGATGGTAGGTCTGGCTTTGGCTTCCATTGCGACCTGGACGGTGGGGGTGGCCAAAACCATCGAGTTGCGTCGGGCGCGTCGCCGTGTTGCCGATTTGATTGTGGTGTTGAGCGAATCCCGGACCCTGGCCGAGGCCGCTTCGTGTGTTGGTGATGCCGGTGGGGTCGAGTGTGCCTTGATCAAGGCGGCGATGGATGAAGCCCGATTGTCTGCTGGAGCATCATGCGTTGGGTTGAAGGACCGCATAGCCACGCGGTTGGACCGGATTGAGGCGGCTGCCGGGCGGCGTATGGCCATGGGCACCGGCATTCTGGCAACCATTGGCTCTACGTCGCCTTTTGTTGGCCTGTTTGGGACCGTCTGGGGGATCATGAACAGTTTCATCGGCATTGCCCGGACCCATACCACCAATTTGGCAGTGGTTGCACCGGGTATTGCGGAAGCTCTGTTGGCAACGGCTCTGGGGCTTGTGGCCGCCATTCCGGCGGTGATTGTCTATAACGTTTTCACGCGCTCAATCGGTGCATATCGTGCACAGCTGGGTGACGCCTCGGCGGCGGTGTTGCGCCTTGTCAGTCGTGACTTTGATCGCCGTGTTCTGCCGTTCCAGGAGGCTGCGGAATAATGGCGGGGCGTATGGAGAGTGATGAACTCACGGAATGTCACGAAATCAATGTGACGCCGTTTATTGACGTGATGCTGGTGCTGTTGATCATTTTCATGGTTGCCGCGCCTTTGTCCACCGTTGATGTGCCGGTGGATTTACCCTCAGCTTCCGCTCCACCGACCAAGCGCCCCGAAGACCCTTTGTTTGTTTCGGTGAAAGCGGACACCTCGGTGTTGTTGGGTAATTCCCCGGTCGAATTGGCTGGATTGGCTGCTGCGTTGGATGAGAAAACCGGCGGAGCAAAGGAGACACGGGTCTTTTTGCGGGCCGATAAGGTTGTGGACTACGGGACCTTGATGACGGTGATGAATCGTTTGCGTGACAGCGGCTATCTCAAAGTTGCCTTGGTTGGTCTGGAAGAGGTGAAATGAGCATGTGGCGGCATGTGCAAACCAGAACGGTTGATGCTTGGGACGATGGCGGGCAAACCATGCGTTTGTGGTCAATGTCTTTGGTGGTGGCCATGGGGTTGCATGCCGTTGGGGTTTTGGGGATGGTTTGGACTCGGTCCAAGCCGGTCAATGACATGCCCGCAGGGGCGTTTTCTTTGGAACTGGCGGCGTTTGGTGGGAACCCTCAAGCCTTACCAGGCGGCGGCGGGGCTAAGGCCGCGCCAGCCCCTCAGCCGGAGGTCAAGGAAGCACCAAAGCCCAAACCCGTGATTCACAAGGCCGAAGTTCCGTTGCCGAAACCAAAGCCAAAGCCGAAGGTTAAGCCGAAAGAGGTTGAGGCCAAGCCTGCGCCACAGGCGAATGAGTCGACGAAAGCAGAGGCCCCACCGCATGTGGTGCAATCCGCCGCCGTTTCCAATGGTTCGGGTGGACGGGCTGGTTTGGACGGGCAAGCGGGCGCAGGTGGTGGCTTGGTTTCGGGCCGCTTGGGTGGTGGCGGCAGTGGTCTTGGTACGCCTTTAGGGCGGTACAAGGTTCTGGTCTTTCAGTCATTGTGGCGGCATCGGAAATATCCAACGTTGGCGCAGCGCATGGGGTATGAAGGCGATGTCGAAGTCGAATTCTCTCTGGCTGCGAGTGGCGAGATTCTGAACAGTCGTTTGGTTTCCGGCTGTGGTTTCGGCGTTCTGGACCGGGAGGCATCGGCGCTTTTGCGGCGGGTTCGGAAATTCCCGGCTTTTCCATCGGATTTACATCGTTCAACGTTGACCTTTCGCGTGACCATTCCATTCCAATTGACGTGATAGCATTGTGACGTGATGACACGGGGTGCGCCTCTTGTCTTTGTTTCTCGTCATGGTTATATAACTAACCAGTCAGTTATATAAACGGATCAAATCATGGCACGCTGGACACATCGTCCCGATTATCGCCCCACTGACATCACCGCTGCGGCTCTGGCGTTGTTTTCGGAGAAGGGGTTTGCCGCAACCCGTGTCGAGGAAATTGCGGCGCGTGCCGGTTTGTTTAAAGCCGGTGTGTATTTGTATTTTCCCCCCCAAG
>JAFGWD010000298.1 GCA_016937315.1 Rhodospirillaceae bacterium | reverse complement strand
GAACGGACAAAACAGGGGGTTCAAAGTCGGAAAGCGTGTCGGTATTCATCAGTTTTTTGCAACCATCTTGAAAAACCCAGGAAGTTATTGGCTCATAACATGCAAGGGAGGGGGAGTCGACAGCGAGAATAGGGGATATAAGGATGATCTGCCCAGTATTCACCCACCCATTTGCCCAAAAAATAGGACATGAAGGTCCTACTGTCCGGCATGTGGTCAAGCATTACGCAAAGCCGCTTGACTTGTTCCGTCTAACGCGCATGGTTATGAACGAAAAATTCAGGGGGCAATAGGGCGCTTGCCGTCGCTTTTGGGGTCTGCTTGCCAGGAAATCATGAACAACGCGGGAAATCCCGCACATCTTCAGGGGCCGTTTCAGCTTTGGCTTATTTTCTTCAGCAACTCATCAATGGACTGACCTTGGGTGCGATTTATGGATTGATCGCCATTGGGTACACCATGGTTTACGGCATTATCGGCATGATCAATTTCGCTCATGGCGAGATTTATATGCTGGGTGCCTTTGTGTCTGTCGTGACCTATCTCGTCTTGGCATCGCTGGGTCTAAGTTATGTGCCGCTGGTTTTGTTGGTCATGCTTTTGGCGTCGATGCTGTTCACTTCAATTTATGGTTGGAGTATCGAACGTCTCGCCTATCGCCCCTTGCGGGGAGCACCACGACTGGCCGCGCTGATCTCGGCGATTGGGATGTCGATTGCCTTGCAAAACTATGTGCAGTTGACCCAAGGCGCACGCGTTAAGGCGCTGGCACCGATCATCTCCGGCGGTATGACGGTGATGGAACAAGATGGATTCGCTGTGCGTTTGTCGTACTTGCAGGTTTTCATCATGATCTTGACCACCGTCTTGATGGTCGGATTCAGCTATTTGATCGACAAGACCTCCTTGGGGCGGCAACAGCGTGCCTGTGAACAAGACAGGACCATGGCCTCTTTGGTTGGCGTCAATGTGGATCGTACGATCAGCACCACCTTTGTGATGGGGGCGGCATTGGCCGCTGTCGCTGGGGTGATGGTGACTCTGTATTACGGTGTCGTGGATTTTTATATCGGCTTCCTTGCCGGGGTGAAGGCCTTTACGGCAGCGGTTTTGGGCGGGATCGGGTCTTTGCCAGGCGCCATGCTGGGGGGGATTCTGATCGGTTTGATTGAGGCTTTTTGGTCAGCGTATTTCACCATTGAATACAAGGACGTGGCTGTGTTCTCGATCTTGGTTCTGGTGCTGATCTTCCGTCCCACCGGTTTGTTAGGTAAACCAGAAATCGAGAAGGTGTGAGTTCATGACGGAGATGATGACCTCGCCAAAGGCCTCCGCCTTGAACGTGATTGTCCGCGATGCGGTTTTGACCGGTGTCGTGGCTTTGGTTCTGGCGATTCCCTTTATTGGCTTAAAGAGTGAAAGCATTGGCGTCAGCATGGAGCTGACGACCCGCTGGCCCTTGATGTTCGCTATTGTTGGCGCCGTGGTGGCTGGGCGGATTGTGATGTCCCTGCTGCGGGCGCGACAGGGGGCAAAGGTGTTTGCCGGGCAGAGTCACACCAGGACGGGAGACGCCAAGGCGTCTCTTGCCGCCTGGGGAGGGCGCCATATGGTGGCGATTGGGCTTGCGGGTTTTGTGTTCGCAGCCCTGTTGCCGTTTATGCCGTTCTCCAACCGCTACGTGGTGGATATTGCCACCACCTTTTTGATCTATGTAATGCTGGGCTGGGGCCTGAATATCGTGGTCGGTCTGGCTGGATTGCTGGACCTTGGTTATGTCGCGTTTTATGCCGTGGGGGCCTATTCCTATGCCTTGATCTCCACGCAAGTCGGGTGGTCTTTTTGGGTCTGCCTGCCTCTGGCAGGGATCTTTGCCGCGATGTTTGGCGTCATGCTGGGCTTTCCGGTTCTCCGGTTGCGCGGGGATTACTTGGCGATTGTGACGCTGGGGTTTGGCGAGATTATCCGCGTGATCCTGATGAACTGGGTTGCGTTTACCAAAGGTCCGGATGGTGTTTCGGGGATTCCGCGCCCCAGTTTCTTTGGGGCTCCGTTCGCGCGTTCTGCTCCGGAAGGCGTCACCACATTCTCCGATCTTATGGGAATTGAATACTCGTCCATGCATCGCGTGGTGTTTCTGTATTTCCTGATCCTGGTGCTCGCGGGGTTGACCAATCTGTTTACGTTGCGGATGCGTAAACTGCCGACGGGACGTGCTTGGGAAGCTTTGCGTGAAGATGAAATCGCGTGCCGTTCGCTGGGCATCAATCCCACCAACGTTAAGCTGTCGGCTTTTGCTTTGGGGGCGATGTTCGCAGGGTTTGCTGGGTCATTCTTTGCCACGCGACAGGGATTTGTTAGCCCTGAGAGTTTCACCTTTATGGAATCTGCAATCATCCTCGCCATTGTTGTCTTGGGCGGCATGGGGTCGCAATTGGGCGTGGTGTTGGCGGCGTTTGCATTGGTTGTTCTGCCGGAATGGTTCCGCGAATTTGAACAATACCGTATGTTCCTGTTTGGGGCGGCAATGGTGGGCATTATGGTTCTGAAGCCGACCGGCGTGATGGGGCGTCGCGAACCGACCATACGTTTGCATCCAACCGGTCAGTCCGAAGAACCGGAGGTCTCCCAATGAGCGCCGAACCCATGATCCAGGCAGACGATGATGCGCTGTTGGATATTGAGCACCTGACCATGCGTTTCGGCGGTTTGGTGGCGATTGATGATTTGTCGTTTACGGCATACCGCCGGGAAATCACCTCAATCATAGGGCCGAATGGAGCCGGAAAGACCACTGTCTTTAATTGCTTGACGGGTTTTTATAAGCCAACAGTGGGGCGGTTGCGCTTGTGCCATCCGGTCAAAGGCGAACATTATCTGGAGCGTATGGAAGGGTTTCGCATCGCGCAGGTTGCCGATGTTGGCCGGACCTTTCAGAACATCCGCTTGTTCCCGAAGATGACGGTTCTGGAAAATCTGATCATCGCCCAGCACAACCGATTGATGAAGGCTTCTGCCTTTGCCGTGGCGGGGCTTTTGGGGTTGGCGCGTTACCGCAATGCCGAAAAGGCCGCCGTGGACAAGGCGTGTTTTTGGTTGGATCGCGTTGGT
>JAFGWD010000297.1 GCA_016937315.1 Rhodospirillaceae bacterium | reverse complement strand
TGCTGCAAGAAAGACGCCTCCACCTGACAGACCGCGCAGGCCCGAGCCATCACATCATAGTCACCAATCACCACATAACGGTCCCGAGCTTCAGGGGAAAGAGAGGCCAACGCTTTAACCGTGACCTCGGCCCCAATACCGGAGGGATCGCCCATGGTAATGACGATGGGTAAGGGAGAAAGCACTGATGTCATCTCTTCGTCTCCATGACAGAAACCCGCAGTGGGGCCCCTACTCTGTCGGATCATAAACGCCCTTGTTCAGAACCCGCTCTGGCACGCCACCGTGCATAAGTGTCTGAATATCGGCAATGTTCATTAAACCAACGTTCTCAAGAGCCTCAATGGTATCCGCCCCTGAGTGAGGGGTGAAAACCACCCGTGGGTGCGTAAAAATCGGATGGCTGGTATCCGGGGGTTCCGAAGCATAGGCATCAATCGCCGCGCCCCCCAACGTGTCCGAACGCAAAGCATCATAAAGCGCATCGAGATCGACGACCTCACCACGCGCCAGATTCAAGAGGCATGCATTTGGCTTCATCAGGGCCAGAGTCTCGGCATTAATCAAAGCCATGTTTTCCGGTCCGCCAAAAATATGCAGGGACACATAATCCGATGTTTTCAACAGAGAGGGGAGATCCATCACCGTCACGGCATTGGCTCTGGCAAAGGCCATATCCGCATAAGGATCGGTGGCCACCACTGTCATTCCCAAGGCTTGGGCTTTCTTTGCTAAAGACCGACCAATATTCCCCAAGCCAACGATGCCAAGCGTTTTGCCCTTCAACTGCGTGCCAATTTTGCGTTCCCATCGTCCTGCGGTCAGCGCGGCATGAGCAGCAGGTATATTGCGGGCAAGGGAAAACATCAGCCCCACGGCCAACTCTGCAACGGCATCCGCATTGGCTCCCGGGGTGTTGCAAACCGGAAGACTGCGGGCGCTACACGCCGGAATATCAATGTTATCAACGCCCACGCCGTGTTTCAGAACAGCTTTCAAATTGCGGGCACCTTTCACGGTGTCCGCCGTTACCGGGATCAACCCGACAACCAAATACTCGGCGCGGTCAATGTGCTGAGACAACCCACCGTCGGCCAAATCCGGGTCCGTACACCGGACCAGTTCCCAACCCAGCTCGGTCAGTTTTTGCGCGACACGCCCATGTTTACCAAATCCGGGAGACGTGGTGACAACAACGGTCATAACTTACACCCTGCCATATTTTTTCAGGATTTCGAGAACCAGGAGGTCTTGATCCGCGTTGGGAAGAAGAGCCGGTTGACGACTGGCTCCGACCGAGCTGTCCATCATGAAAAGCGCACGCTTGACCATCGCCGGGGGGAAACCAAGCGCGTACAAGTCCTTGCGGAAATTCGCAAAAATCTCTTGGTTCTTCGCTGCGGTCGCCATATCTCCGGCATTGAACGCCGTCATGATGTTGGCCAACACGTCCGGCAACACATTGCCGAGGCCAGAAATGCACCCGGCCGCGCCATTTTGCAAAGCCCACAGGACCAGATGATCCGGGCCAGAATAAACGTCAAAATTCGGAATGTCTTTGCCAACGGCAAGATAAGCTTCCAGCGTTTCAACCGCGCCGCCAGAATCTTTGATGCCCGCAATGTTATCGTGTGCCCCCAACGTGCGTGCAGTTTCCGGTTCGATGTGGTTTTGCGTGCGGGCCGGAATGTCATACAGATAGGTGGGCGTGGAAACCGCATCCGCCACCGTGGTGTAGTGGCGGATCAAGCCATCCTGGGTGCACGCGATGAAAAACGGCGTGATTACAGCGATGCCATCAACACCGATATGGTCGAATGCTTTAGCCAACTTCACGGTTTCAAAGGTTGCTGGCATCCCCGCATTGACGATGACCTTGACCCGCCCCGCAACCGTGGCAACCACGGTTTCCGTCAGCTTGATTTTTTCATCAAAGGTCAGGGCTGAAAAATCACCGTTGGTCCCGGCACACAAAATATTATTGCCCGCAGCGACTTGGCGTTCGACTTGGCGACAAACCGCATCAAAGTTGATGGTTTCGTCTTCATTAAAGCAGGTGACAAGGGCTACATACGCTGATTTTGTCATGGCATTTACTCTGTTAATTGGCGCGGCGGCGGGCGCGAATTTTGGCAATATAAGGCCATGCGAGCGACAGCACCGTGAGAACGAGGAAGAACTGGGTAACCGGCCCGGAGGCAAAGGCCACCACGTCGTCGCTGGTTTGCAACAGACCGCGACGTAGGTTGCTTTCGGCCATCGGCCCAAGGATCAGCGCGATACACAGGGCGGCCTGACTGAAGCCAAACTTTTGCATCCCCCAACCCAGAACACCAAAGCCGACCATGGTGTACAAGTCCACGGGGTTCAGGTTGATGGCGAACGAGCCAATAAAGCAGAAAATCACGATCAAGATCGACAGCATGTGCCGGGGAATCATCAAAATGCGGGAAAACACCGGCACCAAAGCCATGCCAAAGACAAACATGAAAAAGGTCGCGATAAACGTTCCGCCAAAGATTCCCACAACGACATCGGGATTGGTCTGAAACAACATCGGGCCAGGAGCCAGACCTTGGATCATCAGCCCCCCCATCAGAACGGCGGTCACCACATCACCAGGGACACCCAACGCCAGCAATGGAATCAAAGCCGCAGCACACACGGCGTTATTGGCGCTCTCGGTTGCGGCAACGCCCGGCATATACCCTGTCCCGAATTTTTCCGGGGTTTTTGACGACCGACGAGCTTCATTATAGGAGATCCACGCGGCTGTCCCTGATCCTGTACCGGGAATGATGCCGATAAAGGTGCCGATCAAAGACCCACGAAGCAACGCTCCCCAGCTTTCGATCATATCTTGTCGGCTGGGCCAGCGTCCGGACACCGTCATGATGGTTTGATCTTTAACGCTTAAGCGTTCCATCTGCACGAACACTTCAGACAATGCGAACAAACCGATCAGTGCGGGAGTGAAGGAAAAACCGGACGCAAATCCAGAAACCCCGAAGGTGTACCGTAGGACACCGGAAATCGGATCGGCCCCAACACAAGAAATCAGAACCCCCAGCAAGCCGGATATCGCCCCCTTCAAGACATCGCCGGACAAAGAAGCGATGATCGTCAGCCCAAACAGAGCCAGCGCAAAATATTCCGGCGCCCCAAATTCAAGCGCAACAGAAGCCAACTGTGGGGCCAACGTTGCCAAAACCAGCGCCGCGAACAATCCACCAATGGTGGACGCAATCGTCGCCATGCCTAAGGCTTTCCCCGCCTGGCCTTTTTGCGCCATGGGGTAGCCGTCCAGCACCGTGGCGGCAGAGGCTGGTGTTCCTGGTGTACGCAATAAAATCGAGGACACACACCCCCCATAGATGCCACCGATATAAATCCCGATCAGCATGTTCAACCCCATCACCGGGGACATGCCAAAGGTCAGTGGTATCAATAGAGCAACGCCCATTGTCGCGGTCAGCCCCGGCAGGGCTCCGATGATCAATCCACCCAACGTTCCCAATGCAATCGCACAAAGAACATTCAGCTGGAACAGGGGGGCGAGGTAGGCAATGACGTCCATATTGGCCCCTCAGGGAAGTGGATGAGGGGCGGCCGCAACCGCCCCAGTTCAGCTTAGGCAAAAAGCATGCATGCCTTATTTGTTCATGCCGTACATGCCGAGATCACGAATGACGCTTTCCGCAGCTTCACTGTCTTTTTGGACCCGCGCTTTAAGCATCACCGCATCTTCGTACTGAGTCAGCTCGCCCATTTCTTTCATCTGCTCTTGGAATTTTTTATCCGCGACGGCCTTGGCAAACCCATCCCGCAGAATCTTCATGTCTTTGTCCGGGATCCCCTTGGGCGCAATCAGCCCCTTCCATGACGACCACGTAAAATTAACGCCTTTTTCAACGGCCGTCGGCGTGTCGGGGAACAAATCGATCCGCTTGTCTTCCATGACAAACAACGGTGTCATGTTCCCAGCCTGAGACTGCGCCAAGGCTTCCGCAGGCGATGCGACCATGGCATCAATATGCCCGCCAATACATGCGGTCCGCGCCTTGGACGAGCCACCAAATGGAACCGATTTGACCTTAATACCAGCGGCTTTGGCAAAAGCCTCGGCGGAGATATGGTTTGCACCGCCCGCGCCGGAGTTACCGATTTGTGGCTCGGACTTTTTCGCGTAGGTCATAAACGCGTCATAGGTGGAAAAAGGCGCCCCTTTACACGCAACCAAAAGCTGAAGACTGCGACTCATCATGCCGACATAATCGACATCCTGAATTTGATAGTCTGTCCCGCCCAGATGCGGCATCAAGGCCAACGGACCTTGTGCCCCGGCACCCAGGGTGTAGCCATCAGGACGCGCATGGATGGTTGCCGATGTCCCAATCGAACCGCCACCGCCCGGCTGATTCCGCACAACCATGGTGGCACCAGGCACATTCCGCTTGAAGCTTTCGGCCAGCAACCGCATGGACAGGTCGGTGCTGCCTCCAGCCGAGTAAGGGATAACGATCTGAATCGGTCGATCTGGAAAACCCGCGAAGGCCGGGCCAGTCATGCTGACAGCGACTAAAGCTGTGGCGAGAAGAGTTCGCTTGGTCATCGTTTCCTCCATTGACAAACTTTTGTTGTTGTCGCTTACGGCAACCAGACGCCCAAAGCTCGGGTAAAGCCGTAATAAATGATGCCCGTCATAATGATCGGGAAAAGCACCAACACAGGAGGCCGGCGCTCTCCAAACAAGAGGAGGCCAGCAAAAAAGACACATAGGGTTGACGGCAAATAACCAACGGTCATGAACGCAGCGGCATAGGCCGTCATCACCAAGACAAACACCGCCATTTTCATCAAAAGCGCACGGTTCGGCATGTCAACGCGTATGCCGTCATCATTGCGAACCACGGCGCGTCCAATCAGCATGAGGGACAAGAGGACGAGTCCCCCGATCATTATCCAGGGGAGGAATGACGGGCCCGCGATCGTCCCACCTATGGGGGGGCGAATGCCCAACGTTCTCCACGCTGAAAAAGCGCAAAGAAACAACAGCCCTACCCCGATGACAATATCAATGCGCGACTGTCGCATGACGTTTCGGATACTCCGCCCTGACTGAAACATGGCCGCACCCAATGGTGACGTGGATCATGGTGTGGCAAAATATGTTAATTTGTCAACTTAAAATCTTTATATTTCGGGTAGGCGCACGAAGACTTTTGGGTGGTTTTTTGCTCAGGGCCCATATTACACATCTCCATATGGTAGATAATAGCCATATAAAATAATGGATTATCACAACTCTTAGACCGTCATCACATCGAATTCCATCGCGGCATCAACACCCAAAGGGGTGGCAGCTCAAATTTGTAATAAGTTGACAAATTTTTACGACCGTGTTCACTTTGGCCTGAATGTATAGGACACGTACCCTTGCCGTAGGACTCCGGCAAGGGGGCACCCCTGCAGGACAGGAGAAAACAAAATGCTCGCCCGGACTCACTTGATTGAGATGTATCGCCCACCCCACCTACGCTTTGGGGAGGGGGCTTTGGCCGGATTGAGTGGTTGGATCGGGGGAAAGCACTTCACTCGTCCATTTGTTGTCGCCGATATGGTGAACGCACGCCGGATTGAGATTCTAGAACTGGAAAACGTTGCGGTTTTCGGAGACGTCAAACCTGAACCGGATTTGCCCAATTTACAGGCAGCTCTGGCGGCGGCAGAACACGCTCGCGCCGATGTGATTAGTCGTTTTGGTGGCGGCCGCGCCATGGATCTGCCCAAGATGGTTGCCGTAATGCTCTCACAGACGCTGTCCCTGCACGACATTTCCGGCCCCAACCGCGCCCCGGCACGACAGGTCGGATTGGTCCAAATCCCGACGACGGCAGGAACCGGGTCCGAAGTCGGAACACGGGCCTTGATCACCGACCCCGAAACCAACAACAAAGTGGCAATGGAAAGCCCGCACATGCTGGCCGATTTGGCGGTCATCGACCCAATACTAACGCAATCGGTACCCCCACAAGTAACAGCGGCGACGGGCGTTGATGCCTTGGCGCATTGCGTAGAGGCCTTTACCTCGAAACGGGCGCACCCGATCATTGATGCTTATGCCGTGCAAGGCGTGGAACTGATTGGCACGCATCTGAAACGCGCAGTGGTCAATGGCAATGACACCGAAGCCCGTGCGGCAATGGCTTTGGCGGCGTTTTATGGCGGCATCTGCCTTGGCCCGGTCAACACCACGGCAGGGCACGCGGTTTCGTACCCATTGAGCACCCGCTACAAAATTCCCCACGGCATCGCCAACGCCTTGGTTTTTCCATACACGCTTGCCCTGAACGCACCGGCCGTCCCGGAAAAGACTCACATCATCTGCACTGCCTTAGGGATCTCCAGCAATAATCCCAAAGCGATTCTTGCCGGCGCCCGAGGATTCTGTGAAGACCTTGGACTGGATATGAAGCTGCGGTCCTATGGCGTGGAAAAAGGTGCCCTGCGGGAGATGGCGATTGAGGCCAGCGGCATACGCCGCCTGTTGGACTGGAACCCTGTAGATCTAGACCAAGATGCTATCGCCGAGATTTACGCCGTGGCTTGGTAAGTCACGGCGGATCAGATCACCGTCGCACCAACGTGGCCAGCCGCTCCCCGTCAAGAGCCGCCACATGGCGGCCCTTATGCCCGGTGCAGGACTCCGCCGCCAACATAGCGTTGAGCACCGCTTCATCCACCGATTCCACCACCGCCATGAAGAGCGCATCCAGGCGGTCATTGCCAATTGCCTCTAGGTTCAGGCGGCGCGGTTCGGGTAATGGGCCGGGATTGTTGGCGGTAGAAAAGGCGAGAAAAATATCGCCGGAATTGTTGCCGGACGGCGTGCCACCACGGCCAATGCCAAGGGCGGCGCGACGTGCCAAACGTTGCAGCTGAATCGGCAACAGCGGCGCATCGGTGGCAATCACCGCAATGATCGAACCCGTTTCCCGCGTCCACACGGTTTTTCCCGGCAGGTCCGCGCCAACCGGCTGCCCGCATACCGTCAACCATGGACGCAGGCCATGATTCGCCTGCACCAACACGCCGACCGTCACCTCCTGCCCCGCCACAGTGACACGGCGCGATGCAGTGCCGGTACCGCCTTTGAACTCATAACAGATCATGCCGGTGCCACCGCCGACCGAACCTTCGGGAATAGGGCCAGAAACCGCTCCATCAATAGCTGCCAGCACATGCGCCTCGGTCACATGCTGTCCATAGATATCATTGAGCCAGCCGTCATAGGTCTCCGCCGCCACCGGCAACAACCACAGACCCTTTTCCTCCAAACGCGGGCGGAAGTGATCGACCATCCAGCGATTCGTCGCGTGATGCGCCACACCAAGGGAGAGCGTGTTGGTCAAGGTCACTGGACCGGTGAACCATCCGGCTTCGCCAATCCAATGGGTTCCGGTCATCTCGCCATTGCCGTTCATCGTGAAGCACCCCGCCCACACCGGAGACAGCAGATCCGCATGAGGACGCGGCAACACGGCTGTCACGCCGGTGCGAATGGACGGCGCGGCATCATCCGACAACGTGGTCAACCCCACGGTCACACCCGGCACATCGGTAATCGCATTCAACGGCCCAGGACACCCCGACAAGGGCAAGCCGAGGCCGCGTGCGCGGCGTTTGCCCGAGGGTGAGTGCGTGAGTGGGTCGGAAACCGGCATCAACATGCCCTCGCAGCGTTATGGAAACGGCAGTAGAGAATGACGCAGGACAGAGTGCTCGCCAACAGACAACTGCGTCAGCAGTAAAGACAGCCTGATAGACACAATCCGCAGCGCTATCACCGCGCGAAACCGCAACGACTGACCACGCGCTGGTTCCGCAACCGAAACATTACACATCGCCGACCACCGTCAAAAGCGGAATCGGCCCTTTTTTCAATCAGAAAAACACAATGCAATACCATTGCACAGACTGGTTCGGCCTCTTAATCTGCCGGAATGAGTAAGCACATCATCACGCACCCACGCCGCTATCTGACCCTTGTTGCCTCGATTCTAGCAGCGTGTGCTGTCGCATCTCCGGCACGAGCACACCCTCATTCGTGGATCGACCTGAGAGTATCGGTTCTGTTCGATGACGAGGGCAGAATCACCGGGCTGCATGAGAACTGGTTGTTTGACGAGGCCTACACCACATTCATCCTGGATCATTTTGCAAAAGGCAAAAAACACGCCTTAAAAGCCGCAGAATTCAGGGCAATTGCGGCCAAGATCATGACCAACCTAAAGCCATATCACTACTTCACCAAAGCATCGGACGGCGGTAAAGAATTGGTGGTCGCGACGATAGAAGTGCCCGAAGCCACAGTGCAAGGAGAACGCTTCGACCTTAGCTTCACGATAAAATTACAATCCCCCACGAAAGAAGGCCATTTTGCCTACGAAATTTTCGACCCCACGTATTACATCGAATTGCTACATGCCGAGGGCGATGGCGCAATACGTCTGATGAACGCTCCCAGCGGATGCACGCATCATTTGATCAAACCCAACCCCTCCATGGATGCGGTGGTCCGCGCCGCCGGTCTTGACCCGAGCCAAACCACAGACACCAAACTGGGCGAGCTGTTCGCGGAAAGGGTCACCATCACATGCCGCTAAAACGCCTTGTCCTGTTGTGCTCCGTCGGACTTAGCCTAATCCTTTTCGCGCCCGACATATCCGATGCCGCGCAAGCACTGACCGACACATCCGCCGCCGCTTCATCACCCTTCGTCCAAGTCCTGAACT
The DNA here is from genome assembly GCA_016937315.1 of Rhodospirillaceae bacterium. GTDB lineage: Bacteria > Pseudomonadota > Alphaproteobacteria > Rhodospirillales > Rhodospirillaceae > Oleispirillum. Next base: position 661 of record JAFGWD010000297.1, on the reverse strand, counting down.
GGATTTTCCTCCAGCAACGTGCCTTTCACCAAGATCTGATCCAGGCACTTCGCCGGCTCAATGACGGAACTGGTTCTCACACCGGGTTTTGGCTGATCCTTGCCAGCTTTATCTATGGCGTATTTCATGCCGCAGGCCCCGGCCACGGCAAAGCCGTCTTGAGCACATATCTTTTGACAAATGCCGTCCACATCCGCCGAGGTATGGGACTGGCCATAGCGGCGGCATTTTGCCAGGGACTGTCCGCAATCGTCATCGTCTATGGCCTGATCTGGCTGGCCGGATGGCGGTCGTCGGAAACCACCTTAGCAATTTCGTGGTCCGAACGCCTGAGTTACATCCTGCTGATCGCAATGGGACTATTCTTGATGTTTCGGTCCGCACGCGGCCTGATTTTCACACGCCGCACCACACAATCGGGAGAGGCTCCCCTCACTGACGCACAGCACGGCCTCCACGATCACACACCAGACGTCCACCGCAAACAGGCTCCTTCCGCTCATCAGATCAAGCACACAACCAACCTACGCACCAGCATCGGCATGGTTCTCGCCATCGGCCTACGCCCATGCAGCGGTGCGGTGCTGGTGCTCATCTTTGCGTATGCGGCCCAAATCGCATGGGCTGGCATGCTCGCGGTCCTCGCGATGGCGGCAGGAAC
>JAFGWD010000296.1 GCA_016937315.1 Rhodospirillaceae bacterium | reverse complement strand
GAATCGCACACTTGGAAAGGAGTGCATCACCATGAAGGCTATCGAACGGCGCGTTGCCGACCTGGAACATCAAACCGCCCCCGCCTATGGCGTCACGGTCATGGCGAATAACGATATGCCGGATGAAGCGATTGCCGCGCTTCTTGCGGCGGCGGGGCTGAAACCGACCCTGACCATCCGGCTTGCGAATTTTGGGGAGCCTTGCGAACCGCACATCATCGGGAAGTGGCCGATGTGAATGGATGAAGCTAGGCACGGCCTTAAAACAAGCCCGACCACATAGGTGGCCGGGTTGTTAACGCTCATTGAACGTTAACAAATATTATGCTGAGCGTGGCTGCTTCGGAGGCGGCTCCGACCGAATTATTAAGGCGGATAAGTGTATACTCACCGTTGATCGTGGTATTCCAGATGCGGTCCCGTTGATATGCAACGCTCATATCGTCTAGGAGGCGGACGGTATATTTCTTACCGATCAAAGCCGTGAGTATATCAGCAGAAACGCCTTTAGTCATGACAGAGCATGTGGTTGCCTTCCGTCCGTTTATGGCTCCTTCGCTCCATCCAACGAAAAATAGGTGACCATCATTTCTGACGATCCAACCATTGAACTTGGCATTTGGATCCAATGGCGCACCCAGCGTTGCCGCTTCAGGGGGGAGATTCTGCCACTTCAGCGCCTGTGCGAACGATTTGACACGATCAAGATAGGGCACGTTGTTGGCGCAGGTTCCATCGAACAAGCGCATCATGCTATCGGGTTTAGGGATAGCTAACTCGGGCGCATCCTTGGCCTTAACTGAACTGGCTGTAAGGACAGCAAGACCAACAAAGAAAGTTGCGTAGAGCAACGACTTTACATCAATCATCATTAATCTATTTCTCCGATCAGAAAATCAATTTCAGCTTGATATTACGATACCATTTTAGAGATTGCCCAAATTATTGTGCTAATGACAAATCCACCAAAAATCGCTGAAGTCAGAAAGCCCTGAATTGGGTAGCCACCGCAAATGGGACGTTTCACCAAGGACCATGCCAAAGAGACGCACCCAATAACTGCGCCGATGATAAAGGCTGTGAAGTAGTCCATTCTTGTTCCAGTTCTTTGCTTTCCTGGCGCGGTAACGACATACTCAGAAAAAATCGCGTCTAATCCAGGCTGCGCGTCGGTTGAGATATTGGAGAGGGTACCGCCGATATGGGCGGATTCCAATATGTTACCTCTCTAGGGGTACAATGAGAGGTTTCACATGCAGCTTCAGGATTCCGCTCCCTCATGCGGGAAGGACACAACGCCACAAAGGGCCGGGGATGATCCTCCGGCCTTATTTGTTCAACCGGCACTTCATTTGTGGGTTTATTTGGGGGTAGGAAAATTCAGCCCAAAGAAAAAGCCAAGCATTTCAATTGCTTGGCTTAGAAATATGGCGGAGGAGGCGGGATTCGAACCCGCGAGGGGATTTCTCCCCCACACGCTTTCCAGGCGTGCGCCTTAAACCACTCGGCCACCCCTCCACATTTCTCTCTTGGCGAGAGGCGTCGTTTCTAGCGAACCTCCAAACCGAATGCAAGCTTTCTATTTTCAGAAAGGCTGCGGTCTCAAAATTCGGCCTCCGTCAAGACATATTAAAAAAGTGTTGAATCCTTGCGTATTTCACGTCAGATTTAGTCTAAACAAATAACAATAGCCTACAGCTCTAGGGAAAGTTTGGAGTTTTTGATGACTCTCGGACGCATTATGGGTTGGCTTCTCGTCGTTATCGCCGCCTTAACAGCCTCGGCGGAGGCTGTTGTTGCCCTTGGCACCGGCGAATATGACAGCATCGCCACCGTCGATATCTGGACGCTCATCACTGGGCGCCATCCAGAAATCGCAACAATTGCAATACATTCCGGCTGGACAGACACCATGGGCGCGATGCTTTTGGCCTGGCCCGCATGGACCGTTATCGCCGCCATTGGCTGCACCTTAATTTTCGCATGCCGCCCGCGCCGTCGGCGTGCCGAATATCGCGAAACGTCAATGCGGTTTTCGTCTTCCCCGCGTTAAGCCCCGAATCGGCGTTTATTCATCGCCCATTCGCAGGGCGGCGATGAATGCCGATTGCGGAATTTCCACCTTACCAAACTGACGCATCCGCTTTTTCCCCTCTTTCTGCTTATCCAGGAGCTTGCGTTTGCGGCTGATATCACCGCCATAGCACTTTGCGGTCACGTCCTTACGCATCGCGCTGATGGTTTCACGCGCAATCACCCGGCCACCAATCGCCGCCTGCACCGGAATCTTAAACAACTGGCGCGGAATCAGATCTTTAAGCCGTTCACAAATCTGCCGCCCGCGAAACTCCGCCTGTGAGGCATGGGCAATGAAAGACAAGGCATCCACCGGTTCCGCATTCACCAGAATAGAGACCCGGACCAAATCGCTGACGCTGTAGTCCGCAACCTCGTAATCAAACGACGCGTATCCCCGACTGATGGATTTCAGGCGATCGTAAAAGTCGAAAACAATTTCATTCAGCGGCAAGCGATACACCACCATAGCACGCGCACCGACATAGGTCAGTTCTTCCTGAATACCACGACGTTCGGTACACAACTGCAAGACTGACCCCAAGTATTCGTCGGGGACCAGAATCGTCGCTTTAACCCATGGTTCCTCAATTTCCGAGATCTGCGTCGGTTCCGGCATATCGACCGGATTATGCAATTCCCGCATTTCGCCACTGGTCATATGCACGCGGTAAACCACGCTGGGCGCGGTGGTGATGAGATCCAGGTCGAATTCTCGTTCCAGGCGCTCCTGAATGATTTCCATGTGCAAAAGGCCAAGATAGCCACACCGGAAACCGAACCCCAAGGCCGCCGAGCTTTCGGCTTCGTACTGGAAGCTGGCGTCATTCAAGCGCAGCTTAGCCAGGGAATCGCGCAACTGCTCGAAATCTCCGGAATCCACAGGAAATAACGATGAAAACACCACCGGCACACTGGGTTTGAAACCCGGCAGCGGGGTCTCTGACGGACGGCGTTCATCGGTGATGGTATCACCCACTTTGCAGTCGGCCACCGTCTTGATGCCCGCAATCAAGAAGCCCATCTCGCCCGGACCGAGCGCGTCCACTTCCACCATCTTGGGCGTAAAGGCACCCACTTTATCCAACAAATAGGAGGCATTGTTGGCCATCATCCGAATCCGCATGCCCCTTTTCAGCACGCCATCCTTGACCCGCACCAGAATCACAACGCCCAAATAGCTATCGTACCAACTGTCCACCAACAGCGCCTTCAAGGTCGCCTCGCGGTCACCAGTCGGTGCCGGCAGACGCGAGACCAAGGCCTCCAGCACATCATCAATGCCCAAACCGGTCTTTGCCGAGATCATCACCGCATCAGAGGCATCCAGACCGATCACCTCCTCAATCTGCGCCTTGATCCGATCTGGTTCCGCTGCGGGCAGATCAATCTTGTTCAAAACCGGCACAATCTCGTGATTGGCTTCCATCGCGTGGTACACATTGGCAAGCGTCTGCGCCTCGACCCCTTGCGATGCATCGACCACCAAAAGAGACCCCTCGCACGCCGCCAGAGACCGGCTGACCTCATAAGCGAAATCGACATGGCCAGGCGTGTCCATCAGATTCAACTGATACACGCGCCCATCCTGGGCGGTATAGTTGAGGCGCACCGTCTGTGCCTTGATGGTGATGCCACGCTCGCGCTCGATATCCATGGAATCGAGCACCTGCTCCTTCATCTCTCGGTCTTTCAAACCGCCGCACGTTTGAATCAAACGATCAGCAAGAGTGGATTTGCCGTGGTCAATGTGCGCGATGATCGCGAAATTGCGGATATGCGACAGGTCAGTCATGGGCGAGCAAGCGTCCTGATGTTGCACGAAAAACCGGAAACGACATCAAACCGTCCCCGGACGGCGGACGATAGGGCGAAATGCGCAGTAAGGCAACGGATTGCATCATTGCGATAAGAGCCGCATGTAATGCTTAGATTTTTGAACCGGAAAAAGAGAGCATAGGAATGACACAGAAACATGCCGCACACGATTGGGATGAACGCTACGCCGATTCGGAGACTTATGTTTTCGGCACACAGCCGTCTCCCTCTCTCGTTGCCTACCGTGATCGCTTGACCCCCGGCATGACGGCAATATCGGTTGCCGATGGCGAAGGCCGCAACGGTGTTTGGCTGGCTGAATGCGGTCTTGACGTACTCACCCTGGATTGGTCCGAGCGCGGCCTCGCCAAGGCCCGAGCCCTGGCCACGCAACGCGGCGTCACCCTGCACACCAAATGCGTCGATATCCTAACCTGGGACTGGCCCACCGCCGCCTTTGATGTGGCCGCAGCCCTCAATTTCCACTTTCCCCCAGCAGAACGCGACGCCTTGTTCGCAAAAATCAAGACCAGCCTGAAGCCCGGCGGACTCTTGATTTTCGAAGGCCTTCACACCCGAAATCGCGACCACCACGACCCCGCCACACTGTTCGACGAGGCGCGGGTGGCCACAATCATGCACGGCCTGACCGTTGAGACCATAACCATCTGTGACGATCCGGACAGCGGTAAGACCCACATTTCTGCCCTTGGCATCAAGCCTTAACAGGCGGGGCCTTGGGCTTAACAGGAGCCTTGGCCACCACTTTCGGCGTGGTCGGCGTGGTCGGCTTGGCCGATACTCGCCGCCGCACCGGCGATGGTTTCGACGCAACAACAGAGGCAACGGGATCAGGGGAAGGCGCAAGTGCCGGAACGCACTCCGCCACCACCATCACAAGCGGGGCAACGTCCTCCACCTTTTCCAGCTTGTCCGACTTCTTCGCCGTTTTCTTTTTGTCGTCAGGGAGGTCTGGGCCAACATAATCCACCACACCCTGCGTCAACGCCCAACACGCCAAACGCACGGTCTTCGGAACCTTCACCGCCTCACCATCACGCTCGCCTTTTTCGTAATACTGAAAAATCCGACGTTTCAGGCCCAACGCCTCCGCCGCTTCCTTTTGCGATAGCCCCAGGGCTTTGCGCCAAGCCTTCACCTGTCTTGCTTCCATTTTCATGATCTCTCCTCGCTTTCCGAAGCGACAACTCCGGCATAAATCACACAACAAACTGAGTATACGCACATTGTGCGCTTTTTCCACTTGAAAAACGCACGACGTGCGCCTATTTTAAGATGAGAAAATAAGCAATAGACGGGCTGGCGTAGCACCCTGTCCGTATACGGAGGATCCAACAATGATGGCGATGGGACAGAATCGTATCTACGTTTGCGGGCGCAATGCCTATGACAACGAACTGGCGATGTATCGACACGAAGGCGTGGCGTGCCGGACCTGTTCTGCCGTTACGCCGGTATTTGACACCCGCCCCCGCTTTGCCTATCGCATCAGTCAGGGTGGCACAGTGCGCTGGGCCACCGACCCTGTAGATGCCTATCGCGCACAGCGCCAAGGTGGCTCTGACACCGCCATTGACGTGGTCTCGGTCAGGCGATAACAAACCCGCGCCCTTGCGTATCTTGGAGCGTCGTCCGTTAAGGCTTGCGTGCCAGGGCATCCAAAATATTGAGAAAACGCGAACGATCCTGCGCGGTAAACCCCTTTGGCCCGCCACCAGTAATGTCGCCGGTTTCCCGCAGATCGGTCATCAGATCACGCATTGCCAACGCCATGCCGATGGATGCCGTGTCGAAGACCTTCCCGTTGGGCGCAATCGCCGTAGCATCCTTCTCGACGCACCGGGCCGCCAAGGGAACATCATTGGTCACGCAAATATCTCCGGCCATAATTTCCGCAGCAATCCAGTTGTCGGCGGCATCCGGCGTCGCCTCCACCACCACGGAGCGTAACAACGGGTGACCGCCAGTGCGAAAGCCGCGATTGCTAACCAAAACCACCGGGATATCGTGGCGGTCCGCGACACGCATAACTTCGTCTTTCACCGGGCAAGCATCCGCATCGACATACACCGTTTTCATGGCCTCACCTTAAACACCAGAACACCTCCAAGCGGCAAATGAGGACACGTTCAGATGCCTCATCGCACTGAGACCCTTAGCCGTACCGGTCATGATGTCGCCTCAGGCGGCATCAGACGCCGCGATATCTGTGCCCATATCCAGGACACCACAACGGCAAGAGCCGCCCCCAAAGACGCCTCAAACAAACGCATCCCAACACTGACGAGCGGATTCTGACTGGGGTTCATTTCCGTCAACAGCATAATCACAGTGACGGTAATCGCTGCCAGTCGCCCCGCATCATTCTGGCGCAGAACCATGGACAGCACCACCGCCACACCAGACGCCGCCGCCAGCCCCACCAAGTGAAACGGCAAGACCATCAAGTACACCGCAGCAACCGCCGCGCCAACCACGGTCCCCCAGACCCGCAACCGCGCTG
>JAFGWD010000295.1 GCA_016937315.1 Rhodospirillaceae bacterium | reverse complement strand
GTTCGTTGCTGACCATGTCGCGGCCGAGGTTAAGAGTAAGGAGGTCCCAGAGCCACGACAGATATGCCAGCAATGGGGGCTGGTCGAGGCTGAGTTCCTGGCGCACCGCTGCCGCCGCTGCGGCATCGACGTTATCATAGCCATAACGTCCAGCGGCGATGCGGTAGGCCATGTCTCCAGGTAGAGCACGGGTGAGGATGAAGGTGAGCGTGCCAACTGTCCAGGCGACCATGGCCGCCTGGAACGCACGTGGCATGATCACCGCACGGATCATTTTGCCCATGTCACCTTCTCCAGGTTCCATGTGAGCTGGAAGGGGTCAAGGGCGAAGTTCTCGATGTCCTTGCTGACGGCGACGGTCTGCACGTGCCATGCAATTGGGATCACCGGCATTTCGTCATGAATGATGCGGGCGGCACGCTGTGACAGGATCTTGTACTCAGCACCACCATCGGAAGACCTCATTTTGGTCATCACGTCATCAAGTTCAGCGTTGCCCCAGTTCATGGCACCCCAGTCACCGCCGCCGGAGCGAAAGTCTGCGGATACAACCACGAACGGATCTCGTACCACGCCGTAGTTGCGTGCAAGCATGCCCATATCGAGAGAGCCATCGTGGTGACCAGCGGGAATTGCCGATGAGTTGTTGACCGATACCTTTGCCTCAATTCCAGCCTGACGCAGGGATTCTTGGATGCTGGTGGCGATGATCGGCAGTTCCGGGCGGTCAGAGAATGTGGTGAGAATCAGCGATAGGCGCTTGCCGTCCTTCGCGAGGTACCCCTCTGCGTCCTCGCTCCAGCCCATCGCTTTGAATTCGGCGCGGGTGAACTTGGGATCGTAGCGGAACGGCGGCAGGCCGTCGATGAACCAGTCGCCGAACATTGGAGAGAACTGTTGGTTGGCGATGGACTTGGGCTCGCGCAGGATGCTCGCGGCGATGCCCTGGCGGTCGATCACGGCGTTGATTGCGTTACGCCCGCGTGCTGTATCGAGCCCAGGACGAGCGGCATTGAGTTTGAGGGTGATGGTCCGCGCCACTGGGATTGAGAAGCCCTTGACTGGCGCAGTCATCTCCAGTCGCTTCAAGCTCGCCGCATCCATATTGAACGCGAGATCGGCGTCACCGCTTTGCACCATCAGGGTGCGTGTCTCGCTGCGTGGTGCCGCGAGGTAGGTAATGCCCTCGGCTACGGTTTTGGGTCCCCAATAGTCGGCGAAAGTCTTGCCGGCAAGGCGTTGCGGTGTTTGCAGCAGGGTGATTGCAAAAGGTCCGGTGCCAATCACCTTCACGGCGTTACCGGCTGCATCGTAGGAGTCGGCGTCAAGAATTTGTGAGGACGCATGGGTAAACAATGATGGTAGTGGCGAAAATGGTTCGTTGAGAACCACCACCAAATCGCTGCCTTCCGCCTTGATCTCCTTGATCGGAGATTTCGCCAGTACACCCGGCTTGCTGCGTGCGGCGTTGAGGCTGAAGGCCGCCGCTGCGGCGGTGAGCGGTTTACCGTTGTGGAACTTCACGCCTTCGCGGATATGGAAACGCCACACCAATCGGCTGTCGTCTACGGACCATGCGGTGGCGAGTAGCGGTTTCATCGACCCATCGGGATTGACGCCCACGAGGGTTTCGGAGATCGACATCCAACGGAAGACGTGGCCGGACTTGGTGGCGTCAGCGCTGCCGATTTCCCACGGGCAGACAACGTCAATGATGTTGTCTTTCCGTGCGAGCGACTCACTGGAAAGGCCGAGCATAATAAGGCCGACCGCGCACGCGCCGTAACTCTTTGTTTTCAAGACGAATTCTCCTTGTTCATCGCTGCTCTGGTGCCATCGTGCCGCATGAGCCAAATACGCATGGACTTGGGCTCCGGGATTGCATACAACCTACAAATTGCGGGGCTAGCGCCAGTTACAATATAACGTAACGCGTCTGATACCGAATGTCAGCACAGACTGTCAACCGTATTCGTACGAAGTCATTTCGCTCCGAGTGGGCGAAGAACATTGCCCCCCCTCCGAATAGGCAATTCCCTGTCTGAATAAGATATGACCGCGTTGTGCCTCCGGGTAAGTTTCGCGGCGTAAACGTTACAGTGTTGCGCTTGGTTCAGTGCCGTTCTAATGTGTCGCCGATCGTGCGTCCGGCGAAAGGACGCGGCGGCGGAAATCCCGAAGGGAGGCCGTGCGCCCCGCTGGGAATGTTGTAACCAATCATATTCTGGGGGTATCATGAACCGTTTCAGCCGTGTTCTCGGCATTGCCGCCTTGGCGGGCATAGCATTTACGTCCGCCGCGCAGGCCCACTTCCAACTTGTTTATACGCCCGAGGTCAACCTCCATAAGGCGGGTAATGTGCCGTTTCGCCTGACCTTTTGGCATCCGATGGAAAATGGCCACGTGATGGACATGGGCCAGCCGCAGGAATTCTTCGTCGTCACCAAAGATGGCAAGACGGATATGAAGGCCGCGCTCAAGTCGATCACCTTCAAGGGGGCTGAAAATGCCGCTAAGGCGTTCTCTGTTGATTTGCCGGTAAAGAAAAATGGCGATTACGTGGTTGCTTTGGTGCCCGCACCGTACTTGGAAAAGAGCGAGGATATCTATATCCAGCAGATCACCAAGTCCTTCGTCAACAAGGGCGGTCTGCCCACCAACTGGGCTGACCCGGTGGGCCTGCCGACCGAGATTGTGCCGCTGAACAAGCCGACCAATATTTTGGCGGGCTCCACGTTCTCGGGGATTGTGTTGTCCGAAGGTAAACCGGTGGCTGGGATAGAGATCGAGATCGAATACATCGCCGCTGCGCCGGACATGAAGGCCAACGCTGCGGGTAAGCCTTCGGTTAAGGCCCCGGAGGGTGGGGCGATTGTTGCCGTCACTGATGCCAACGGCGTCTTCACCTTTGGTGTACCAAAGGCGGGTTTCTGGGGGTTTGCAGCCCTCGGTTCTGGTGCGGCTAAGGAATTCCAGGGCAAGGAGCTGTCGCAGGATGCGGTGATTTGGGTCCGTGCCTACGACTTTAAGTAATCTCGCGTCATTCTATTGTGTGTCCACGATGTTGCCGGAACCGCGACAGTCCCGCCTCTATCGTGGGCACCCGAACAAGGACATTGGTAATGCATATCGTCGATGGCGCGTTGAGCACCCAGGTGGTGATCGCGGGCGGGGTTCTGGCGGCGGCGGGCATCGCAGTCGGCCTGAAGACTCTGACCGTCGAGAAGATTCCTGCGGCTGGGGTGCTG
>JAFGWD010000294.1 GCA_016937315.1 Rhodospirillaceae bacterium | reverse complement strand
TCGGCCGCCGACCATGGCGCGGACCGCGCCGGATCGGTCCAAGACCACGACGGCGCCGTTGCCGACATTGTGTTTTGCTCCATCGCGGTCAAGATGTGCGGATAAGGCTTCTTCTGCAATGCGTTGCGCGTGGGGGTCCAGGGTGGAGCGGACCCAAACATCGCGATCCGCTGCGCCAAGGCGATCACCCACCACATCCAAAATCCAATCAGTGAAAAATCGGGAGCGATCCCCAGCGGAGGCACCAACGGCATACTGGCGCGGAATGCGGGTGACTTGGTCCTCGCTTAAGTAGCCTGCGGCAACCATATTGCGAATGACCTGTCGCGCCCGATGATTCGAGGCTTCGGGTGAGGAGAGTGGATTATAACGCGAGGGTGCCTTTAGTGATCCCACCAGGACGGCGGCTTGATACAGGCTGATGGTCTTGGCGGAGCGCCCATAAAATCGTTGGGACGCTGCTTCGACGCCATATGTTCCGCCACCGAAATAAACCCGATTGAAGTATAAAGCGAGGATCTGGTTTTTGGTGAATTTGGCTTCCAACCAGAAGGATAAAAGCAATTCCTGGACTTTGCGGTGGAGCGTCCGGTCTCGTGACAAGAACAGATTTTTTGCCACCTGTTGGGTGATGGTGCTGGCCCCTTGGCGTACGCCGCCCGCTCGCAGGTTGATCCAAACAGCACGGGCCACCGATAGTGGGGCGACACCGAAGTGACTGTAAAAAGATCGGTCCTCGGTTGCTAACAGGGCTTGTACCAAATAAGGGGAAATGGCGTCGAATCGAACATAGCCGCCATGCAAATCACCATAACTGGCGAGAACGCGGCCATTGGCGGCTTCGACCACTAGGGCAGGGCGGCGCGGTTCGCGGGCTGCGGCATCGACATCCGGCAGGCCATACGCGCAAAAAACCAGATATCCCGTTAGGGCGATACCGCACCAGACGCAAACCGCCAATCCCCAGCGAACCAGGACTCGCCGCAGATTGGGTGATGCGGGCTTTGCTGGGGTTCGTGTGGTTTTCCGGGTTTTGGGTTTTGGTTTGGCACGGCGTGCCATGTTATGGTGACTCTCCTTTCCGAATGACGCGAAGTCCATGATGTCGAACGAAACGTACACTGTCTCGCTGAAACCCGAAACTGCCCATTGCTTACAAGCTGTTGCCGACGCGCAAGGGATATCCCTGGACGATGCGTTGGTGGCCGCATTGGCGGATTATTTGTCGGTCTGGGAAGAGCATCTGCGCGAAATCGACGAGGACGAGTGTCCTTTGTTGCCATGGTTGAAAAACGCCGCGCCCGGGGACTAACCGGAGGCGGCGTTTTTTTGTGGGATATACCCACACCCGCCGGACCCCAAGGAGTCCGGCGGGTGGTCCAGGGGAAATCCCCCCGGCTGGTTTGATTAGACCAGCTTCAGGTCAACGGCAGAGGTCTTGCCCTTGCGCGGGTCCTGCTGCAGTTCAAAGCTCACCTTCTGACCGTCGCTCAGGGTCGACAGGCCGGCACGCTCCACCGCGCTGATGTGCACGAACACGTCCGCGCCGCCGTTTTCCGGCTGAATGAAGCCATAACCCTTCTGGGCGTTGAACCACTTCACGGTACCAGTAGCCATTTTCTTCGTTTCCTGTTTTAGATGATGTTATGTCGCGACCGGGGTTCACGCGTTCCTGAAACCCCGGTCAGGGTTCAGGCCGCGTTGGGAAGCGTTCGCGGTGAAGTCTTGCGACGGCGGCGCCTCGCCGTCGTGGGTTTTCTTTCTTCCGGCTGCGCGGGCCGGTTTTGAGGAACGACGGCGGATGACCCGCCGTCTTTCAACAATGTGCGTGCGATCAATTTTTCGATGTCGCGCAGCAAGCCGCGCTCCGCCGGATCGCACAAGGTAATCGCGGTTCCCTCCGCCCCGGCACGTGCGGTACGGCCGATGCGGTGGACATAAACTTCCGGAACATTGGGCAGCTCGAAATTCACGACGTGAGAAACTGCGTCGATGTCGATGCCGCGCGCCGCGATATCGGTTGCCACCAGAATCCGGGTTTCGCCGGTTTTGAAGCCGTCCAACGCACGGGTTCTCTGGTTTTGGCTTTTATTGCCGTGGATCGCTGCCGCCGTCAGGCCCGCTTGGGCGAGATGCTTGGCAACACGATCCGCGCCGTGTTTGGTGCGGGTAAACACGATGGTGCGGCCATTGGCCTCGCCCCGCAACAAATTCACCAAGACGGTGCGTTTGTCTGCTGCGGCAACCGGGATAACCCGTTGCGCGATGCGTTCCACCGGACGCGAGACCGGCGTGGCCTGCACTTCCTTCGGGTTTTTCAAAAATTCAGCCGCCAGCTGCCGAATCGGCGGCGGCATCGTCGCGGAGAACAGGCAGGTTTGGCGCTGTTTCGGAGTCTTGGTGAGGATGCGGCGAATCGCCGGCATGAATCCCAAGTCCAACATTTGGTCGGCTTCGTCCAGGATAACGGTACGCACCGTGTCCAAACGCACGACGCCACTGCCCATGTGATCTAACAAACGGCCCGGCGTTGCCACCAGGATGTCGACGCCACGGTTCAGGGCCGCAATCTGTGGGCCAGCCTTGACGCCACCGACGACCATTGTCGAGGACAGCTTCAAAAAACGCCCATAAGAACGGATGCAGTCGGCGATTTGCGCTGCCAACTCACGGGTTGGTGCCAGAATCAAAGCGCGACAGGTTCGAGGCTGGGGGGCCACCGCCTCAGCGGACAGCCGTTGCAGCAAAGGCAACACAAAGGCAGCGGTCTTGCCGGTGCCGGTCTGTGCAATGCCGAGCACGTCATGCCCGGTTAAGCACAAAGGAATTGCGGCGGTCTGGATGGCGGTGGGGGTTTCGTACCCCTCTGCTGCAACAGCACGCAACAAGGACTCGGCGAGGCCGAGCTCAGAAAAATTCGTCAAAACGTCATCATTTCCTATCGCCACAGGCAGCGGTAACATCCGTCGCACCGTGGCACGTCTTTCTTGGGAGGAAGCTGGCGTAGATCCGCTGCCCGTTTGCGCCCCTTTTGGGGGCAACTCGATGGCGGCAATCCATTCGGTACGCAGCGCATCCAGAATTGGCACCGTCAAGAATCGTTTTCCGATCCGTCTACGCACGGCACTCAATACCCCCAGATACTCATATTTTTGGGCAAAGCACAAGGATTTTTCGAGGCACATACCGGGGTCTGTCGGGTCACGAAACAAGGCTCAGTCACTTCTATCCCGTTTTTCCCGCGAGACGCCGTTATGGCCTCTCGCGGGGATGGGCAACGCTTGCAACGAACAGTTTCTCTGGATTTATGCGTCCAGATTCACCACGTTCATAGCGTTCTCGACGATGAAAGTATAACGCGGCAAGACCACATCCCCCATCAAGGTGGAGAAAATATCCTCTGCCTCGTCTGCTTGGCGTACCGTGACTTGCAACAGCGTGCGTGCATTGGGGTCCAACGTGGTTTCCCACAACTGGTCGGGGTTCATTTCGCCCAGTCCCTTATAGCGTTGGATGGTGATGCCCTTGCGTCCCGCATCCATCACGGCGTCGGCTAAGGCGACGGGGCCGTCAATGCGGATTTCCTTGTCCTTAGCTTTCAGAAAGGCGGGATGCGCGAAGAATTCAGCAAGTTCGACGGACAGAGTCCGCAAACGCCGTGCTTCCGGGCTTTCCAACATTGTCGGTTCCAGGGTCACGACTTGGGGCACGCCGCGCAGAATCCGCTTAAAGGTCAGGCCGCCTTCTTCCGAACGTTCGCCCGTCCATCCTCTGGCATAGGGCGGTTCCAGGGCGTCAAGTACGGCGGCGACGGTGTTGGCGGCGGCCTGTGCCGCGTCCTTGTCGTTTAGAACGTCAGCGGCCAGCGCACCCGCGATGGAGGCCTGTTCGACAATGTGCATGGGAACAGAACGCGACAACGGGGTCAGCAAATGCTTTGCCGCACGGCAGCGTTCGGTCAGGTGCTTCAAGTCGTTAGAGGCGATTTGCTGGCCGTCGTGCAGGACGAGGACGGCATCTTTCACGCCACTGTCGGTCAGGTAATCCTCAAGAGCGCGGTCATCTTTTAGATAATGGCCCTTGGTTTCGCCACGTTTTACGCGGTACAGCGGCGGCTGTGCGATGTACAGGAAGCCGCGTTCGATGAGTTCCGGCATTTGACGGAAAAAGAAGGTCAGCAGTAAAGTCCGGATGTGCGACCCATCGACGTCGGCATCGGTCATGATGATAATTTTGTGGTAACGCGCTTTGCTGATGTCAAAATCATCACGATCAATGCCGGAGCCGATTCCGGTGCCAATGGCGGTGATCAAGGTGCCAATTTCAGCTGAACTCAGCATTTTATCGCGTCGTGCACGCTCGACGTTCAGGATTTTGCCCTTCAACGGCAGAATGGCCTGATTGGCGCGGTCGCGGCCCTGTTTCGCGGAGCCACCGGCGGAGTCTCCTTCCACCAGGAACAATTCGGAAAGCGCCGGGTCTCGTTCCTGACAATCGGCCAATTTGCCCGGTAAGGTCGCAACGTCGAGGGCGGTTTTGCGCCGCGTCAGGTCGCGAGCCTTGCGGGCCGCTTCGCGGGCGGCGGCGGCCTCGATGACCTTGCCAATGATCTTTTTGGCATCCTGGGGGTGTTCTTCGAACCACTGGGTGAGTTTTTCGCCGATGATTGCCTCAATCACCGGGCGGACCTCGGAAGACACCAGCTTGTCCTTGGTTTGAGACGAAAATTTCGGGTCCGGGACCTTGACCGAAAGAATGCAGCTTAATCCTTCGCGCATATCTTCACCGGTCAGCGCGACTTTCTCCCGTTTTGCCATACCGGACGCATTGGCGTAGGTGTTCACGGTGCGGGTTAATGCCGCACGGAACCCGGCCAAGTGAGTGCCGCCGTCGCGCTGTGGAATGTTGTTGGTAAAGCACAGCGTAGAATCGTGGTAGGATTCGGTCCACTCCATGGACACTTCCAAGACGATTCCTTCTTTTTCCCCCGACATTGTAATGGGCGGGGCATGCAGGGCCACCTTGGTGCGGTCGAGGTAGCGAACAAAGGCTTCGATGCCGCCTTCATAGTGAAAATCGACGACTCGGCGCTCCGGCGTACGGGCATCGGTCAGCGACAAATAGACACCGGAGTTCAAAAACGCCAGTTCGCGCAGCCTGTGTTCCAGAGTCGCGAAATCGTAGGTCGTCATCGTGAAGGTTTCACTGGACGCCAGGAATGTGATCTCGGTCCCGGTGAACGGCTTGCCATTATCCCGCATTGGGGCGGAGGCAACGATGGACAGAGGTGAAACGGCATCGCCGTGTTCGAAACGCATGGCGTGTTCGTTGCCACCACGCCAAACCCGCAATTCCAGCCATTCGGACAAGGCGTTTACCACGGACACGCCGACGCCGTGCAGACCACCCGATACTTTATAGGAATTTTGATCGAATTTTCCGCCGGCATGCAGTTGGGTCATGATGACCTCTGCCGCAGAGACACCTTCTTCATGGTGGATGTCCACCGGAATGCCGCGCCCATTGTCACGTACGGTGACCGAACCATTGGCGTTTAGGACGACATCGCAGCGGTCGCAATATCCCGCCAAGGCCTCGTCGATGGCGTTATCCACCACCTCATAGACCATGTGGTGCAGGCCAGAGCCGTCATCGGTGTCGCCGATATACATGCCGGGGCGTTTACGCACCGCCTCCAGCCCTTTCAGGACTTTGATCGACTGGGAGTCATATGCGGTTTCGGTCACAGGCGTGGTTATATCGCTCAATACTTTAGTCCTTG
>JAFGWD010000035.1 GCA_016937315.1 Rhodospirillaceae bacterium | reverse complement strand
CGCGGCAGAATACGCTCAGCTTCGCCTAAGATCGACAAAATCTTGTGGCGGTCGGTTTCTCCGGCAACAATGGTGATTGCGGATTTCGGCACGCCCCAGGCTTTGGATAGTAGCTTGATGAGGGCGCGGTTGGCTTTTCCGTCTTCGGGCACAGCGGTGACCGAGATGCGAATCTCGGTCCCGCCAAGGGGTGTTTCGGCCAGGCCCTCAACGGCGTTGCGGCGACCTTTCGGTGTTAAGCGCACGGCAACCCGCACACCGCCGTCAATGATTTTCGCTGCTGTGTCCAGCCCCAGCATCAGAACCCAATGAAGCGAAAGGCGATGCGGCTTATGACGTTTTGCAGAAAAACGATGCCAAGAAGTAGGACAACGGGGCTGAGGTCGATTCCTCCGAGATTCGGCAAAACAGAGCGAATCGGCCGCAGCAGCGGTTCGGTGATGCGGTACAGGAAGTCCCCGACAAGGTAAACGAAACGATTGCTGGTGTTGATGATGCCAAAGGCGATCAACCAGCTCATCATTGCTTGCGCGATGATCATCCAGACATAGATGCTGAGGGCCATCTGAATGACCATGATGAGGGGACCGAGGATGATGTCCATGAATTCCGGCTCACTATTTGGTGGTCGAGAGGCAGAAGGTAGTCTCTCGCACGGCATGGCGCAAGTGTTGCACGACACCCCTTGACAGTGGGGAAACATCTAAGCATTATCCCGGCCTCGTTAGGGGCCGTAGCTCAGATGGGAGAGCGCCGCAATCGCACTGCGGAGGTCAGGGGTTCGATTCCCCTCGGCTCCACCACCCCTTCTCACCCGCCGAATCGTATGGTTGTTATACCACAATCGGGAATGCCTGTGGTGCGTGTTGGGGCCTGTTCCGTTTGAGCCATAATCGCACGTGCATTGTGGATTTCATGGGAACCGTTTAGATTTAACGGAGTCTCAATCCCACTTAAACCTCAGAAGGGGCGGGTTCCATGAGGTATCTGCGACTGTTTGCCGTCATGGTCCTTCTTGCTGGGGCGGTGTTGATGGTTTCGTCCGCGCATGAGGATTTGGGCACGCCGGGCATGGCGAAGGCGTTGGCTGAGCGTGCCGCGACAGTGGTGACGGATCAGGGGAAGGAGGCCGCAATTGTGATTCTCTCAAGCCCCAAAAGTGAATTCATTCAAGGAAGTCTGTATGTTTTTGCCATGGACTTGGATGGCATGATGTTGGCGCATCCCCACAATCCTAAGCTGATTGGGCGATCCTTCATGGGGGAGCGGGATTTTAATGGTGTGGCCTATGGGCGTGAATTTGTGAACACGGCCAAGACCGATGGTAGTGGCTGGGTGGATTATGTCTTCACCGATCCGATGAGCCACAAGCTGATGCGGAAAAGCACTTATATCCTGAGAATCGGCGATATCCTGGTTGGTTGCGGTTACTATACACGGTAACGACCGCGTTTCAGGTTTTGGTCCGGCGCAGATGATTTCGTGCCGCCAGTTCCATCCTCAGGGGATTTAACCCACGGCGGCATCAGAGAATTGCAACGCGTGGAGGCGGGCGTACAGCCCGCCTTTGTCGAGTAAGGCTTGATGGTTCCCGCTTTCTACAACGCGCCCCCTGTCAAAGGCGTGGATGATGTGGGCGTCTCGGATGGTGGACAGGCGGTGTGCGATGACGATGGTGGTGCGCCCTTTCATCAAGCCGGCTAAGGCGTTCTGAATGAGGCGCTCGGATTCGGTGTCCAGGGCACTGGTGGCTTCATCCAACAGCAGAATGGGGGCATTTTTCAAGATCGCACGGGCGATGGCGATACGCTGACGTTGGCCACCAGAAAGGCGAAGCCCGTGTTCACCGACGCGGGTGTCGTATCCAAGTGGTAGGTCTTGAATGAAGTCGTGGGCCGCAGCCGCTTTGGCCGCGTCTTGGATGGCGTCGTCGTCGGCATCCAGGCGACCGCAGCGAATGTTGGCGGCTACGGTGTCGTCGAACAACACGACTTCCTGGCTGACCACAGCGATAGCGTCGCGCAAGGATTGGAAGCTGGCTTGCCGGACGTCGATTCCATTGACCAGAACACGCCCCTCCGCCGGATCATAGAACCGTGGAATCATGCTGAATACGGTGCTCTTACCAGCTCCTGAAGGGCCAACCAAGGCGGTGATCTCTCCCGCCGGAGCCGTGAAATCGGCGCCGTTTAAGGCAAAATCGATGCCGTTATAGGAAAAGCGCACGTCTTCAAAGACCACGGTGCCAGAGATGCGGGGAATCGCAACTGGGTTTTCTGCCTCGGTCAGAGCTGGCGTGCGGTCGATTAGAGCGAACACACGGGCGGCGGCAGCCAGCCCGGTCTGGATCGAGACATTCATTTTCGACAGCGAGCGTAACGGTTGATAGGCCATCAGAATCGCGGCGATGAAGGAAAAGAAGGCTCCCGGCGTGGTCGCGCCTTCAATGACGCGGGCACCACCATAAACGATGACGGACGTAATGGCGGCTCCGCCAAAGATGTCGATGATGGGTTGTGCGGCGGCTTCGATGCGGGTGGCGCGGATTGCCAGATCACGCAGCGATGTGACAAGGGCCTTAACGCGGGACCGTTCAAACGCCTCCAGGCCGAAGGCCTTGATGACGCGAATACCTTGGAAGGTCTGTGACAGGGAGGTATTCAGTCCACCCATTTCTTCCTGGGTTTGGCGTGCGACGCGGCGCATCCGTTTGCTCAACCGCTGGATCGGCAAGACCGAAATCGGGGCCACCACCAAGCTGATGGAAGCCAGCATCCAGTCCTGATAAAAAGTTATTCCGACCAGAAAGATCACCGACAGAAGGTCGCGGCCAATACCGATGAAGGCGCTGGACACCGCAATACGCATGGCGTTGATGTCGTATGTGAAGTGTGAGACCAAAGACCCAGAAGCGCGATCCTGGAACAGGGCGACTTCCTGATCGACGATGCGGGCGAACAGGCGGTCTTGGGTGTCGGCAATGATGTTCTGTCCGACGTGAGACAAAAGGACATCCTGGAGGTAACTGGCGAGGCTTTTGACCGCGAACACCCCCATCACGGCACCGCCGATCATCCACAGCATGGCGCGGTCACGGTCAACAAAAACTTTATTGACGACCGGGTCCAACAACCATGCGCTCATTGCCGTGGTGCCTGCGACCAGAGCCATGCAGACCACCGCTGCCGCCATGTACCAGATGTAGGGGCGGGCGGCTTCGCGGAACAAACGCCGCATCAGCGCGAACGAGCGTTCGTCGGTTAAAGCGATCTTGGTTTCGGTGGCGGGGCTTTCGGTCATCATATCCTGTTCCAGAAGCGTGTGATGTTTGATACACCAACAGGCTTGATCGTGGCTAGAGTCTGTGCCGCACCCTATATCTCTTCCCGTGAAGTGGAGGACGTTTCTTGGTTGATCTGCCAACGCTTGCGGCGCCTGCGCCAGATTTGACGCCAGCCGAGCGCCGCCGTGCGTTCTTGGACATGTGGTTGGTGGATCATGGATTTATCCGTGATGTGTACTGGAACTTGCACCGGGTTTCTGACGGTGTGTGGCGTGCGGCGCAGCCCGCACCGCATCATTTGCGCCGTGCGTGCGATATGGGGGTGAAGACCATCCTGAATCTGCGTGGGCGCCGGGACACCTGCGGGGCTTACCAGTTGGAACGCGAGGCATGCCACCGTTTGGGTTTGTCTCTGGTTGATTTTCCGATTCGCTCGCGGAGCCCGCTTGAACGAGAAACCTTGTTGGCGGCTGCTCCGTTGTTTGCCGATATGGCGTATCCTATGCTTTTGCACTGTAAGTCTGGTGCGGATCGAGCCGGGTTTATGTCGACTTTATACCTGTTTTTGCACGAAGGCGTTTCGCTGCGGACAGCGATGCGGACGCATTTGTCTTTGGCTTATGGTCATGTGCGGCAGGCCAAGACCGGGGTCATTGACTGCTTTTTTGAGATGTTTTTGGAACAGACGGATGGCGAGAGGGAGAGTTTTATCCCTTGGGTGGAAAACACCTATGACCGTGATGCCTTGGAACGGCGGTTTAAGGAAAACTGGTTGGCCGGGATTCTCGTCAATAAGATCTTGCGCCGCGAATAAGGTGATTTACCGCGACAACAACGCGGCGTCGGCAAAGGCACGCAAGTTGGCCTCGACATTACCCAGTTCCGGGCACGCGGCTTGCAACTGGGTGATGTCGTGATGGCCGTCCAAAAGCCCTAAGAAAAGCCGTTGTTGTGGGCTTAGGCGAATGGCTTGGTGGCGCAGATTGGGCACCATGTCACCATGCGTTGCCGCCAGGGTGGCAGGGGAGAACGCAACGGGGTGCGTGCTGAGGGATGTTGCCCATCCTGGCGATTCGGCGGACACATCAATCAAATTTTTTGTGATGAGGTCGGGGCAGGCGGACACAAACGCCTTTTCCACGGTGGCGCGTGGGACGTTGCGGAGCATGGCTGTGGCGTTGGCGAGCAGGGGCTCCCAGGCGATACCGTGACTTCCTGCCGCGATGATTTCCAACAGACACGCGCACAAGGGGCGTCCGCCAACGGTCCCCGCAGCAGTTCCGTTTGCGTGCGTGAGGTCGAGGCCTTTGATTTGCCCAAACGCTTGTCTGGATCGTGCGGCTTTGGGGTGGCAGTCGCTGGAAAACCACATATGGGACAGGGTCTTCGCATTTAATTTGTGTCTTACGGGGACATCGGCGTGACACAGCAGGGTCATGCGGAAGCGGCGATTGTTGAGGAAGTCCAGGTATTGTTCCAAACGGACGATGTTGGTTGCATCGCCGATGCGCTTTCTGGCCTCTTCTATCGGGGCAGACAAGGTGCCGATAGGCATGCTGGAGAGTGCGGCGTCGCCAAGGTAGCGCAGTCCGTGATGTGCGGCATGATCGACCACATCAGAGAGATAAAAGGCGGTGTTGGTTTCTTCCATGTAGTCATGCAACAGAAAAGCGTCGTCACTGTTCGCGATGATTTGAGCTTCCTTGGCGATAGCGAGACGATAAGGCGAGTCCTTGTTGTCCGCGTGTTCGGTCAGGAAAGCGAGAAAAGCGCGGGCTTTGTCCGCCTTCTCCTTTGGAGTCTTGGCCTGTCGTGCATGAAACAGCATGGCGTCGCGGACACTCTTGATGGCGTTCCATCCCGGCAGAGTGTTGAAACTGATATAGGCGATGCCTTGCTGTGACAAACACGCCTTTGTCAAAGCCATGGCCTTGTCGCGGACCGTGTCGTCAACCCAGGAATAGAACCCATGTGCGATGATATAATCGAAGGAACCCAGGCGCTCGTCGAGGTCGAGAATGGAGTCGGACAAGAAGGTGATGTTGGTGAGATTCAGTGCCTCGGCATCGCGTCGCGCAACGGCAACTTGGTTTTCTGAATAGTCGATGCCGACGCATCGGGCCTGTGGATAACGAGCGGCCAGGGGAATTAGGTTGCCGCCTAATGCGCTGCCGATTTCTAAAATGCGGGCGGTTGGCGGCGGCGGTGGGGTCATCCCGAACAGGGTGCCGATGGTTGCCAAGCGTGACGGTGCCGTGCGCGGGTAGCAAAAACTGGGGTATGGGGTTTCGTCGTAATCGGATTTGGACATAATCACTCACCTGTCGCACAGCCGTTCTGGCACGCGTACCATGACAGTGGATTATGGCCCTTTGGAGAGGGTGAACTGTATCCTATGTCACAAAGTCGACACAGGGCGCAACCGGCAGGATTTATGGGTCTACGTCCTAAGATCTTGAGCGTCGGGCGGTAACGCTTTCTCCGCCGATTCCCCAGTTATCAGTCTCCACTTCGTCGATGATCACAACCGTGGTTGCGGGGGTCTTGCCCAGGACATCGCGAAGGAGTGCGGTGACGCCGGCGATCAATTCCGCTTTTTTCTCTGGGGTCGCGCCTTCTGGGGTGATCTTGATGTTGACGAAAGGCATGGGTGAGGCTCCTGGGTGATCAGTCGGAGGCAAAGATTGAAATTTGAGTGGCCATTTCCCCGTCGGTCAGGGGGTAGTTTCGGTCCGTGCCGTGCAAGACCATGTCGGGGTTGATTCGTGCCAGGCGGGTTTGCACCAGGACCGTGGTCTTCATGTTGAAGCCGGCACGCCAGCACAGTGCGGTGACGGCCTTTGCACTGGATGAGCCTAAAATTCGCAACGTCATGTCAAGTGGCAAGCCCGCGCGTACGGAGATGGCTGCTTTGGCGAAGTTGATGTGATTGGCTGTGATGGCGTCATGGATCAAGGCTTCGGAGAGTTGGTCGCTATCTCGCAACAAGCAGGCTTTGTCCATTTCGCCCTCAACCTCGGCGGACAGGCGTTCTTCGGTTGCGCCGCCATGGGGCTGCGCCGTGTTCAGGCGCTCGTGAACCGCATGACGAACAGCATCAATGGTTTCCGGAGGTAAGTCACGCCGTGCGGCCAGAACCGTCAAAAGATTATCGGCGATAAAGGTGGCGAGTCGCCGCGCCGATCCTGGTGGCAGGTGGGGGCGGCGCACCAAGGGTTCGTGCAATCGGGGTTGCGTGCGTGCGCGTGCCACAAGAAGGTCCAAGGTCTCCTCCCGCAGTTGGGCGCTTCCGTTGGCGAGGAGTTCGGTGATGGCTTCGATGTCGGCGCTGGCCGCGATGGTGTCCGAAACATTGGATCCCAAATCCATGCGGCGCGAAATCGCCGACAAGGCGCCGGAAATCGGACTGGAGCGAATGATTCCCAAAAGGTCGTCATCGGTGAGCACCGGGGAAAATTCCAGAACCGGGGCGGCAACGATAATTTCAATATCGCGGGCGAGGCGTTGGATGACTTCTGGCGGGATGTCGGATGCGGTTTTCAGGGCTTCCGCCAGGACGTGACGAACTGTGGGCAGTTGGTCATGTGCCAAAAGCGCCAAGGTGTCATAGGTCATTTGCCGCACCTTGTCTTGCTCTGCGGCGGAAAGTCCCGGTGCGAGGGTCGCGATTTTT
>JAFGWD010000293.1 GCA_016937315.1 Rhodospirillaceae bacterium | reverse complement strand
GTCTGGCGGCGTGTTTCTTGGATAGTTTGTTTACCCACGACTACCCCGGCATTGGTTATGGCATCCGATATGAATACGGGATGTTCACCCAGCGCATCGAAGAAGGCCAGCAACTGGAACAGCCGGAAAACTGGCTACGCTATGGTAACCCGTGGGAAGTGGCGCGGCCTTCCGTACTTTATAAGGTTCGGTTTGGTGGGCGTAATTTGTGCTTCCGCAATGCCAATGGGGAGGATATCTGCCAGTGGGTCGATGCCGAAGAAGTCATGGCGATGGCCTTTGATGTTCCGGTCTCTGGTTTTGATACCACAACCGTTGGTAATTTGCGGTTGTGGTCAGCGCGGTCTACCCGAGAATTCGATCTGCAGTACTTCAACCAAGGCAACTATATTGAGGCGGTGCGGAGCAAAACGATCTCGGAGACTCTCTCCAAGGTGCTTTATCCCAACGACAAGAGCCAGGATGGGCAGGAACTGCGCTTAAAGCAGGAATATTTCTTCGTTAGTGCCTCGTTGCAGGACATCATTCATCGCTTTTTGCGGACTCATGACGATTTGCTGACTTTTGCCGATAAAGTGGCGATTCAGCTCAATGATACCCATCCGGCGATGGCGGTGGCGGAATTGATGCGGCTGCTTGTGGACGATCATGCGATGAGCTTTGAGAGCGCTTGGGCGGTAACGCGCAAGACGTTCTCCTATACCAACCACACCCTGCTGCCAGAGGCCTTGGAAACCTGGCCGATCGATATGATTCAGGCCATCTTGCCACGCCACCTGGAAATCATCTATGAAATCAATGATGCATTCCTGCGCGAGGTGCGGCGGTCCTTCCCCGGAGATCCTAAAATTCTGGGGCGCGTGTCGTTGGTTGATGATCACACCCGGCGTATCCGCATGGCGCACTTGGCGGTGGTCGGCAGTCATAAGGTCAATGGTGTCGCCGCGCTGCATACTCAGTTGTTGCGTGAGGGGTTGTTTGCGGATTTTGCGCGGATTTGGCCGGATAAGTTTGTCAATATGACCAACGGCATTACGCCGCGTCGTTGGCTGCGTCAGGCCAATCCAGAGCTCTCTACGTTGATTACTGAGGCGATTGGTCATGGGTGGGAAAAGGACCTAAGCCGTCTGCACGATTTGGCGTCGATGGCCGATGATGCTTTTTTTCAAAAACGGTTCCAGGAAATCAAGTTTGCCAACAAACAGCGTTTGGCTAAGGAAATCGCCAACAGCTGTCATATCCAGGTCGATCCCGCCAGTTTGTTCGATACCCAGGTTAAGCGTTTCCATGAATACAAACGCCAGCTTTTGAACGTGCTGCATGTGATCACGCGCTACAATCGTTTGAAAGACGACATCGACAGTGTCCAAGTGCCACGGACCGTGATTTTTGCGGGAAAGGCGGCCCCGGGGTACGATATGGCGAAGTTGATCATTCGCTTGGTTCTGGATGTTGCGGAAACCGTCAATCATGACCGATCCACGTCTGATCGGCTGAAGGTCGTCTTCATTCCTGATTACAAAGTATCCAGTGCGGAGATCATCATTCCCGGTAGCGAGTTATCGCAACAAATCTCGACGGCGGGGACCGAAGCCTCGGGGACTGGCAATATGAAGTTCGCGCTGAATGGAGCGCTGACGATCGGCACCATGGATGGTGCCAACATCGAAATCCATGATGAAGTGGGGGCGGATAACATCTTCATCTTCGGTCTTGATGTGGCGGAGGCCAAGGATTTGCGTGCTGGGTCCTATGAACCGTGGGAATACTACAACAGCAATGAGGAACTGCGCCGTACCCTGGATATGATTCGCAATGGTTATTTTTCTCCCAGTGATCCGGTGCGTTATAAACCGTTGATTGATTCCCTGTTGCGTGGCGGAGATCACTTCCTGTTGTTGGCCGACTATGCCGATTACATGGCCTGCCAAGAGGAAGTGGATAAGGTGTATTTGACCCCCACGGACTGGACGCGGCGGGCGATTTTGAACGTTGCGAACATGGGAAAATTTTCCTCTGACCGCACCATTCACGATTACGCGAAAGAAATTTGGGATATCAAGCCCCTCGATCTTTAAGTCCTGTTCTGCTTCGTCAGCAGGTAAAGGTCGAGCGTTGCGTGAACGGGGAGTGAGGTCGTGTGTGAGGGGCCAGAATAATTCTCTGGCCCAGCCACTTGTGACGATGTTTTGGCGTATGATCCCTGGGTATGTGTTTCAATCCAGGAGGTTTCATGATGTCGAAGGGTGATGATCTCAGTTGTTCTGATTGTCGGCAGTTGAACTGCTACCGCCACGATAAAAGCTATCCGAAATTCTGCCTCACCGAGGCATTGGACCCGAATCTTCGTGCGGAAATGGTCGAGGTTTATCGAGGCGATGAGCTGGATGGCAAAATGGCCCGTGCTGCCGCCGAGATCGAGGGCACGTATTACGGTCAACTGACCCGCGTTGAGGAAACGCTGGTTTTCGCCCGAAGGATTGGCGCAAAGAAGATCGGCATTGCCACGTGTATCGGCTTGATCGAAGAATCCCGAACCTTTGCCAAGTTCCTTAATCTTGGCGGGATGAAAACCTATGTCGTGCTGTGTAAGGTCGGTTCCATCGACAAAGGCGATATTGGTATCCCGGATGAACTTAAAGTGAAACCGGGGAATGACGAGTCTTGCTGTAATCCGATTCTTCAGGCGCTGCTTCTAAATGCGGAAAAGACCGATCTGAATGTTGCCGTTGGTTTGTGCGTTGGCCACGACAGTCTGTTCATTCGACATTCCGAAGCCCCGGTTACCGTATTGGTGGCTAAGGATCGTGTTCTGGCTCATAACCCAGTTGCCGCGCTCTATACGTCGCACAGTTATTGCAAACGCATCTTTGACGCAGACCGTATTAACGGGTTGACGTAAAGGCAGGGCCTGATCGTCGGAGGTACATTTTGGGGCATGGCCGCCGACCGGACATACAATTGATCGAGCCCGGAAAGTGTCACCCGAGGACCAGTGATCGGCATTAAGGTTGCGCTTCCGGAAGCCGTCATGGTTGATCGTGAGAATTGGGTTATGGCATTCAAGAACGATCATTCCGCGTCGTCAGCGTCTGGCCCATTGTGTCTATTTATCCCGGACCAGAAGCACCGAGAGCTTAAAACCGGCGGAATGCATATCGGCATAGCCATTCATGAACTCAAAATAGTAGAACATTCCCGGTAAGGCTTCTGTCGATGTCCAGAAATTTGCACCTTCCCCGAAATCGGAGCTGCTGATGCTCGGGAAAGCCATGCTATCGATTTTGGGTCCCTGACATGTATCGAAAAGCAAGGTCTCAAGCTCACCGCCAGTCGGGACCCTCCACTCCTCACCGGCATTTTTCGCCGCTCTGCGTGCAGCCTCCTGATCCAACCCTTCAGGTTCGCCTGTGCAACGGCTTTCGTCTGCATTCCAGTTCATGCCAACTGCACATCTCTTCCAGACGAGGTTCGACTTTTGATCGGTGACGAATCCCCCTCTCACAACAAAATTGCCATTAGTCTTTTGAATGCACGCCGCAGAAGCCGGAAGCGTGAGGGTGATGATGAACACTCCCGTGAGGAAGGAAAAACGACGCATGGCAAGTCCTGAGCAGATTCGGAGACGAACGCCTTTTGACACAAACCCCGTCGTTTGTGAACACCGCGAGCCTCACTCCAATTACGTTCCCCGAGGTTGCATAGCGCAACCGGTAGGCGCATCTTAAACAAGGGGGGATCATGAGAGTCCCTCGTTCACATATCATTTCAGTGCGATAGAGAGGTGAGGGGAGTGCGGTATCGCGCCTTCGATAGGCAAATCCCACGCCGAGACCTTCTTCTTGTTCCTTGCCCCATTTCCGGGCCTCGGCAAGAGTGGGGAACGTTCGGGATGTACGCGAAAAACCTGTTCGGCGAATCTGAACTTGGTAGAACTCGCCGCGTTTGCGTATGGCTGACATGGCAAAGCCCCGTTGACTTGTCACTGTGACAACGGCTGACTTTGCTATCTTCGTTACTCGGGGCATCTTCATAAGTGACTGAAATCACTAGAGAAGATGGTGGGCGCGACAGGGATTGAACCTGTGACCCCTGCCGTGTGAAGGCAGTGCTCTCCCGCTGAGCTACGCGCCCCCTTTGCGGTGAGGGGCGATGTTTAGCCTTTCGCTGCGGGCTCTGTCAAGGGGCAATCGTTGTCGCCATGGGTAAGTTGAGTGCCGCATGTGGTAGGTCGATCAGGGAGTCGATGAGAGCATCCGCGCCGAATTCCGATGCGGGGATCTGCGTATAGCCATAAGTCACGGCAATAGCACGCATTCCGGCACGGTGGGCACCATCGGTATCGTTGATGGAATCGCCCACCATGATGACTCGCTCTGGTGCGATTTCCAGTTGGTCGGCGGCGTGCAGAAAGGGTTCCGGGTGTGGTTTTAGGTTTGGTGTGCTGTCACCACCCACCACCACGCTGAGGATGGGCATTAGGGTGAATTCTTGCAAAAGAGATAATGTTGGGGTGATGGGTTTGTTGGTCAGTACGCCGATGCGGTAGCCCATGCCGACCAGCCCAGCCAGGACTTCTGGCACATGGGGGAACAGGGTGCATCCGGCGCTGGGGTTTGCGTTGTAATGTGCAGAGAACCGTGCGACCAGAGCGTTCAAGGTGCTGTCATTGTCGGGAGGTGCGCCCGTTGCGGCGTAAGCGCGGGCGATCAGGACCTTGATTCCATCGCCGACCATGGTGCGGATTTCATCCTCTGACAAGTTATAGCGTCCGTCTTCTTCCAAAATCGCATTTATGCTTGAGGTCAGTGCGGGCAGACTGTCCAACAGCGTGCCGTCGAGGTCGAACAAAATTGCGCCGTATCCATTGCTGCCGGCCGAGAGCTTGGGGCTGGAGGGGGAGAGCATTGTCATGTCCTTGGGCGGATGCCGTGCAACGTTTCGTAACACGGCGTGATTGGTTCAAAAGCGTCAACTGTGCTGACATGTGGTGTCGTAAGGGCGAGTATGCTACAGACGTTTGGTATGTTGCCCCATAGAAAAATTCGTCTTATTTCACAGGTGTTTTCCGATGTCCGAAGCTTCCGTTGCCGCCGTCGTTCTGGCCGCCGGGTTGGGAACTCGAATGAAATCCGATATCCCGAAGGTGATGCACACCATTGGCGGTCGTCCCATGCTCGCCCATGTTTTGGGTTTAATGGACGATTTATCGGTGACGCGTCGTGTCGTGGTGTCCGGTTCCGATATGCCGACGGTTGCTGGTTTGGCTGATGCGTTTGGTGCGACAGTGGCCGAGCAAAGCGAACGATTGGGAACGGCGCATGCGGTGTTGGCGGCGAAGGAAGCCTTGGTGGGGCATGACGGTGATCTTTTGGTGGCGTTCGGCGATACGCC
>JAFGWD010000292.1 GCA_016937315.1 Rhodospirillaceae bacterium | reverse complement strand
GCAAGCACACGGCGATGTCGTGGAAGCGATTTTCCTGTTGCGAGCCTATCGCACCACGCTGCCGCGCGTAGCCACCAGCCAACCCATAGACACCACGAAAATCCAAGTGAAACGCCGGATTTCTGCCACCTTCAAGGACTTGCCCGGAGGACAGATTCTGGGGCCAACGTTTGATTATACCCACCGTCTACTGGACTTCGCATTGATGGATGAGAATCACGCTCCCCCGGTTGCTCCGGTTGCCGAAATGCCTTCGGACGCGGCCATGCCGCGTGTGATCGATATTCTCAACCACGAAGGCCTGATCGAAACAGATGACAGTGCCTCAGACGATGCCCCCGGAGATCTGACACGCGAACCATTGCGTTTTCCAGCAGGACGTGATGTGCGCCTGCAAAATCTGACGCGTGGAGATGAAGGTTTCCTTCTTGCCCTCGCCTACTCTTCACAACGCGGGTTCGGCAGCACCCACCCCTTTGCCGGAGAAATCCGCATGGGTGAGATTGAAATTGAAATCATCCCTGAAGAATTGGGCTTTCCCATCGTGATTGGCTGCGTCGAACTCACCGAATGCCACATGATTACTCAATTCACCGGATCGAAAAGCCAACCACCGCAGTTCACGCGCGGCTACGGGCTGACCTTTGGACATAACGAGCGCAAAGCCATGTCCATGGCAATTGTTGATCGCGCCTTGCGTGCCAACGACTTTGATGAAGAGCGATGCTTCCCTGCTCAAGACGAGGAATTTGTCCTCAGCCATTCCGACAACGTGGAAGCTTCAGGTTTTTTACAACACCTGAAGTTGCCGCACTACGTCGACTTCCAGGGAGAACTGGTCAACGTCCGCGCCCTACGCTCCGCTGAGAACACACCCACCACCGCCGTCGCTGAGGACATCGTCCCATGACCCCCCATGATACCCCCACCAATGACACCGGATACAACTTCGCTTACCTGGACGAACAAACCAAGCGGATGATCCGTCGCGCCATTCTAAAAGCCGTGTCTATCCCCGGGTATCAGGTGCCTTTCGCCGGACGAGAAATGCCTCTGCCCTATGGTTGGGGGACAGGCGGCATTCAGGTAACAGCCGCCGTCATCGGTGAAGACGATACCTTAAAGGTCATCGACCAAGGCGCCGACGACACCACCAACGCGGTATCCATCCGGCGTTTTTTCCAACGCACAGCCGGGGTTGCGACAACCTCCAAGACCCAAGACGCAACTTTGATCCAAACCCGCCACCGCATCCCGGAAACGCCTTTGTCGGAAGCACAAATTCTAATCTATCAGGTACCGATTCCTGAGCCCTTACGCTGGATGGAGGCCCGTGAAGGCGAAACCCGCAAGATGCATGCTCTGTCTGAATACGGCGTCATGCACGTCCGATTATACGAAGACATCGCCCACATGGGCCGCATCGTCAAATCCTATGATTATCCGGTACGGGTCAATGGTCGCTACATCATGGCACCATCACCGATTCCAAAATTCGACAATCCGAAAATGGACCATATGCCTGCCCTGCAACTGTTTGGAGCCGGTCGCGAAAAACGGATTTACGCTGTGCCCCCCTATACCTCCGTCGTCAGCCTGGATTTCGAAGACCATCCCTTTGAAATCCAATCCTGGGACGACGGCTGTGCCTTGTGTGGTGCCACAGACAGCTACCTGGACGAAGTGGTGATGGATGATCATGGTGGACGCATGATGGTGTGTTCTGACACCGACTATTGCGAAAAACGCCGTGCCACTGGACACCTCGGCCCCATGGCCGCGCCCTATGCGGAAACGGAGGCTGCACAATGAACGTCCTATCCGCCGCACGCCTCGAAATGGATGTGGACCCACCTCTGTTAGAGGTGCGCGGACTGTGCAAATACTACGGTGGTGCCCTGGGGTGCCATGATATCTCCTTTGATCTCTGGCCAGGAGAAGTTCTGGGAATCGTTGGAGAATCCGGGTCCGGGAAATCCACCCTGCTGAATTGCCTGTCCACACAAATTGAGGCCGATGCCGGCGAGATCCTGTATCGCGACGCCACTGGCGAGATTCTGGATTTCCGCACACTTCCGGAATCCCGCAGACGCGCTGTGTTGCGCGGCGAATGGGGCTTAGTGCATCAGAACCCGCGTGACGGCCTGCGCCTTCGGGTATCAGCGGGGGCCAATATCGGGGAGCGCCTGATGGCCGGAGGTGCCCGTCACTACGGCACCATTCGCGGCGAAGCGACAACATGGCTGAACCGCGTGGAAATTGATACCGCACGAACCGACGACCTGCCAATCCGTTTCTCCGGCGGAATGCAGCAACGCCTGCAAATCGCGCGGACTCTGGTGACACAACCGCGCCTGGTCTTCATGGATGAACCCACCGGTGGCCTGGACGTGTCGGTGCAAGCCCGGCTTTTGGATTTGATCCGAGGCTTGGTGGACGAACTGGGCGCATCCTGTGTTGTCGTGACCCACGATCTCGCGGTTGCCCGGCTTTTGGCCCACCGCTTGATGGTGATGAAGGATGGATGCGTCGTTGAACACGGCCTGACCGATCAGGTTCTGGATGACCCGCATCATCCCTATACCCAGCTTTTGGTTTCCTCGGTTTTGCAGGTGTAACAATGACCCTGATGCTTTCGGCCCAAGACCTTGCCAAGACATACACCTTGCATACCCAGGGCGGGACACGCATCCCGGTGTTTCATGACTTGTCTTTGGATATTTTCGCCGGAGAATGCGTGGTCCTGCACGGACCCTCTGGAGCCGGAAAATCCACTCTGTTACGGGCCATGTATGCCAACATCCTCCCCGATCAGGGGAAAATTCGAGTGCGTCATGCGGGCCGGATGATCGATATTTTAAGCGCCAACACCCGAACAGTTTTACAGGTACGGCGGCAAACCTTGGGCTATGTCAGCCAGTTCTTGCGGGTCATCCCCCGCGTATCAACACGGGACGTGGTAGCGGAACCTTTGATCCGCCTGGGCATGCCCAAACCATCAGCCCAGGATGCAGCCACAACACTCCTGACCCGCCTCAACATTCCCGAACGCTTATGGGATCTAGCCCCCGCCACGTTTTCTGGTGGCGAGCAACAGCGTGTCAACATCGCCCGAGGCCTGATTGCGCCAACCCCAATCTTATTACTG
>JAFGWD010000291.1 GCA_016937315.1 Rhodospirillaceae bacterium | reverse complement strand
GGCCGCTTTCTTTGTTGTTCCAGAAAGCACACCGCCCCGTGTCCGATGCCCCGCCATCTGCCATTCCCACCATCGCCACACCCATCGCACGGCCTCGGGTCGTCTTGGCTGGCGCTCTCATCTGCATGGCGCTGGCCGCCCTGGACCAAAACATCGTCAACACCGCCCTGCCGCGCATTGTTGGCGACTTAGGGGGGCTGAATCACATTTCCTGGGTGATCACGGCCTTTATGCTGACCGCCACCACCACCACCACACTTTATGGCCGCCTGTCCGATATTTATGGTCGCCGCACCCTGTTTTTTTGTGCCATCGGCCTGTTTTTATCTGGGTCCCTGCTGTGTGGACTGGCGCAAAGCATGACGCAACTGATTGCTTTGCGTGCTCTGCAAGGCCTTGGCGCGGGTGGGCTTTTGGTGTTGGCGCAATCGGCAATCGGCGACGTTTTCAGTCCGCGTGAACGCCCGCGCTATCAAGGCCTAATGACCGGCACCTTTGCCTTGGCCTCCGTCGCCGGACCTTTGATCGGTGGCGGCATCACCTCGTTGATTTCCTGGCGTTGGGTGTTCTTCGTCAACCTCCCTATTGCCCTCGCCGCCCTGGTCCTGATCGCCCTTGGACTGAAAGACCCTCCCCGCAGTGAAGAGCCACAGCCCATAGACTTTGCCGGAATCCTCCTTCTCGCCGCAACCACAACCGCCTTACTCGTATTGCTGGCTTGGGGAGGCAGTGAGTTTCCGTGGCTGTCCTGGACCTCGGTAATCTTCGCCATCGTCGTGGTGACCCTGTTCGTCTTTTTTATACGGTATGAACGCCATGTCGCCGCTCCGTTGATTCGGCTGAGCCTGCTGTCCAACAAAACCTATGCGCGGGGTCTGGGAATCGGCGGTATGATGACCTTCGCCATGATGGGATCGACCGTCTTTCTGCCCTTGTACTTTCAATTCGTCCTGGGCATGGACCCCGCCATCGCGGGCATTATGTTGCTGCCCCAGGTTGTGGGGATGATGCTGACCTCAATCGTCGGCGGGCGCATCGTGTCCATCCTTGGCAACGGACGATCCTTCCTAATGGCTGGAATCGGATTGGAAGCCTTGGCCTTGTTCAGCCTTGGCGGATTTGCCGCCGTCGGTGGCGGCGCCATAACATTCATGATTTCAACGTTGATTCTGGGACTCGGCATGGGCATGGGCATGCCCAACCTGACGGTCATCGTGCAAAATGCCGTTCCCTATCGGGATTTGGGCGTTGCCACCGGCATGATGACCTTTATCCGTTCCCTTGGAAGCGCCTTGGGGGTGGCGTCTTCGGGTGCGATCATGACCCAGCACATCTTGTCCGCACTCGGCCCCGACCACGCCAGTCTCGGCAGAGGGGCATTATCTCACCTGCCCGCAAGCGAAATGGCGGCCATTATAGACGTCTATCACCACGCGCTGATGTGGTGCTTTTGGTTGAGCGGCAGCATCATGGCCGTCGCTTTTCTCCTGACTTTCGGGCTGTCCCAGACCCGCCTGCGCGACAACATCGCGGATGAGCCTTAATCCAAAGTGAAAAACCTCTTGTCCGAACGCCACCGTCTCCCGTTTTCTCCGCGACAGCCCCTTTTTGTGCACCCTCTTCGTGGCTCCCGCCGCAGCATCATGCCAGCGCGTTATCCAGACGTTCGGCAATCGCGAGAGCCACCGCATCCCCCCCCGAAGGGCCCACCACCTGCACCCCGAGGGGTAAACCGGTTTCGCGACAGACCAGACCCGGCACTTGCACACAAGGCCCACGCAACAGCGTCCACAAGCGATTGAAGTCCGCGCTTCCGGTGCCTTCCTCGGCCAGCGGTGCAACACCTGGCGCCGATGGAGCCACCAGCGCCGCAACGCCCCGCGTTTCTAAAATCTCTGGAAAGGCCATCATCACCGAATCGCGCAACCGGTAAGCCGCCGCCACCGTCGGCCAATCGAGGGCACGACCTGCTGCAATCTGGTCCCGCAACCCCGCACTTAACGCAGGCCCATGAATTTCGGCCTCAAAGGCCAGGGCACGGGCCGCTTCAAAGGCCATGATCTGCCGTTGCGCGTCCATCGCATCGGTAAAATCGGCGGGAAGGTCAATCTCTACCACTTCGAAGCCTGCCCGCTCCATGACGTGCGGCAGGTCGGCCTCAAACGCTTTACGCATCGCGGGGGAAGCGCTCCCCCACGCCGGAGACCGACACCATCCCAAACGAACCGGGACTTGGACCGAAGCCGCTGTCAAGGTCACGCCGCTCACCGCTTGCACCCACAAACGACAATCGGCAACCGAACGGGCAATCACGCCGACCGTATCCAGGGACGGCGCATACGGTTTGATCCCGGTCGCGTCAACCAAGCCAAAGCTCGGCTTATATCCAGCAACACCACAAAACGACGCCGGGCGAATAATCGACCCGGCGGTTTGCGTCCCAAGAGCCAAGGGAACCATGCCCGCCGCCACAGCGGCCGCCGACCCACTGGAGGAACCACCAGGGGTCCGTGTCGCACAAAACGGATTGCGAGTCGCCCCGGGATGGGCCCCCGCGAATTCAGTGGTCACGGTCTTGCCCGCAATCACCCCACCCGCCAAACGCGTCAGGGCC
>JAFGWD010000290.1 GCA_016937315.1 Rhodospirillaceae bacterium | reverse complement strand
CCAAGGCGCTTTTGGCGGAAGCGGGCTATCCCAAGGGGTTCTCGATCATCCTTGGCACCCCCAATGATCGCTATATGAACGACGAAAAGGTCGCGCAGGCGATTGCACAGTACTGGACCCGAATCGGCGTCAAGACCAGCGTTGATGCGTCCACGAAGTCGGTGTTCTTCTCGCGCCGCAACAAGTTCGAGTTTTCGGCTTATCTGGCGGGCTGGGGTTCTGGCACCGGTGAAGCGTCTTCGCCTTTGAAGTCCTTGGTGGCGTGTCGCAAGCCGGAAATTGGCTTTGGCAGCACCAACCGCAGCCGCTATTGCAGCGAGAAAATGGACGCCATTCTGAGCGAGGCACTGGCGACCATCAACGACAAGAAGCGCGAGTCCTTGTTGCAACAGGCCTCTGCCGTGGTTGCATCGGAGACTGGCATCGTGCCCGTTCACTTCGAAAAGACCCCGTGGGCGATGCGTAAGGGCCTGACCTATGTGCCGCGTGTTGACCAGTACACCTTGGCCATGGAAGTGAAACCGGCGCAATAATTCGCCTGAAGACATGTCCGGCGGACCGCCCTTTGGGGCGGTCCGACACCGCCCCTTTGCCTTTGTTTAAGGTCTTATCAAGAGGTTCGCCCGCTCATGGGGTACGTAATCAACCGCCTGCTACAGGGTTTAACCGTGATCGCGGTCATGGCGGTCCTGGTTTTCATCGGCGTTTATGCCATCGGCAATCCGGTGGATATGCTGATCAGCCCGGAAGCCGATCAAGCCGAAATCGCCGCGACCATTGCACGGCTGGGTCTCGATAAACCGCTGTGGGAACAGTTCTTAGCCTTCGTGAACGGTGTGCTGCACGGAGATCTGGGAACGTCGTTCATCTACAATGAACCGGCTGTCCGCCTGATTCTGGAACGATTCCCCGCCACTATGGAATTGGCGCTGGCCGCCATCCTGATTGCGGTGGTGATTGGCATTCCATTGGGCATTGTTGCCGGATTGAAGCCAGACCACCCGACCGGACGCAGCATTATGGCGGTTTCCATTCTGGGATTTTCCCTGCCGACCTTTTGGGTGGGCATGATGCTGATCATGATCTTTGCGGTGTGGCTGGGGTGGTTGCCGTCCACGGGTCGTGGCGACACCGTTGAGTTTCTCGGTGTTCAGGTGAGTTTTCTCACCGTATCCGGCTTACGGCACCTGATTCTGCCTGCGGTGAATCTGGCGCTGTTTAAGACCAGTTTGGTCATTCGCTTATCACGCGCCGGAACCCGCGAGGTGATTGGTCAGGATTACATCAAGTTCGCTCGCGCCAAGGGGCTGTCCGAAACCCGTGTCATTTTGGTGCATCTGTTGAAAAACATGATGATTCCGGTGGTGACCGTACTCGGCCTGGAATTTGGGTCCGTCGTTGCCTTTGCGGTGGTGACTGAAACCGTGTTCTCGTGGCCGGGGATCGGCAAGCTGTTGATCGGCAGCATTGTGCACCTCGATCGGCCGGTGATCGTCGCCTATCTGATGCTGACGGTCATGTTGTTTGTCACCATTAACTTCATCGTGGACATGATTTACGCGGCTCTTGATCCGCGTGTCCGCCGCAAGGAGTCGGCATGACTATGACTGTAGCTCCCGCCACGCTTGCCGCCTCCCGCGATGTTGCTGTGGAAACCCCCATGCACCGTTTGGTTCGCAAGTTTGCAGCCAACCGCATTGCCTTGGGTGGCCTGATTGTCTTCACGATGATTGCTCTGCTGGCCATTGCGGCACCGTTGGTTGCACCACAGAATCCCTATGATCTGGCGAGCCTTGACATCATGGATGGTTCCTTAGAGCCGGGTTCGCAAAGCATGGCCAGCATGACGTATCTTCTCGGCACCGATGAACAGGGCCGTGACATGCTGTCCGCCATTCTGTACGGCCTGCGAATCAGCATCGGGGTTGGTGTCGGCTCCACCGTTATCGCACTGAGCATCGGCTTGGCGTTGGGCCTATTCGCCGCATACTCCGGTGGCTGGCGCGATACGTTGGTGATGCGCCTGGTTGACCTGCAACTGGGGTTTCCGCCGATCCTGATCGCGCTGATTCTCCTCGCCATTATGGGGCGTGGTGTGGACAAGGTGATGTTCGCCTTGGTCGCGCTGCAATGGGCGTACTACGCACGAACCGTGCGGGCCACCGCCCTGGTCGAACGTCGTAAGGAGTATATTGAAGCCGCGCGGTGTCTCGCTCTGCCGTATTCTCGTGTCGTGTTCGGCCACCTGATGCCCAACTGTTTGCCGCCTCTGATCGTCGTTGCCACCATGCAGGTGGCGCACGCCATCGCGTTGGAAGCCACGTTGTCCTTCTTGGGGGTTGGCGTACCGGTGACGGAACCGTCCCTTGGTATGCTGATCGCCAATGGCTTCGATTTCATGATGAGTGGCCGGTATTGGGTCAGTTTCTTTCCGGGCATCACGCTTCTTGTCACTGTGGTGTCGATCAATTTGGTCGGCGACCACCTGCGCGATATCTTAAATCCGAGGCTCCAAAAATGACCCACGTTTCCTCTTCTGGGGCCGAACCGACCCTCGTGGTCCGGGGCCTGAAAACCCACTTTTTCACTGAGGCGGGTGTCGTGAAATCCGTTGATGGTGTGGACTTGACCGTCAATCGGGGCGAGATTCTGGGACTGGTTGGCGAATCCGGTTCGGGTAAGTCGGTAACCGGCTTCTCGCTTTTGGGTTTAGTCGATCCGCCTGGCCGTATTGTTGAGGGCTCAATCCGCTTGAACGGTGAGGAACTCACCACCGCCAGCCCCAAACGTCTGCGGGATTTGCGCGGCAACCGCATT
>JAFGWD010000289.1 GCA_016937315.1 Rhodospirillaceae bacterium | reverse complement strand
GTCATTTGCCACACCGACATGGCCACCTATGAAGAAGCTGCCGTGGCCAGAACCGAACGATAGAACATATTCCGCTCAAGTGGTGGCCCCTGTGTCACGTCAGCCGCAGGGGCACTACTCGCCCATGTTCAACAACAGGCCTCTTTGCCGTGCGACCCGCACCATGGACAGAAAGAACAGGGACGACAGCGTGAAATACAGGCCATTCAGCCCACTGGCCCACCAGAACAAATCCCAACGAAAGGTGCCATCAAACAGCACCGCACGCATGCCTTCAAAGACATACGCAGGCGGCGTCGCATACGCGATGGGTTGCAGCCAATCCGGCAGACTGCTGACCGGATAATAGATACAGGCCAACGGTGACAATCCGGCAACCACCACACCGGCCAAGCCTTCGGCCCCCATGCCGAAACGCAAGACCAACGTCGCCGACAGCATGCCGACGGTCCACCCCATGACCACCAGATTGCCGAAAAAAGCAACCAACGGCAGACCCATGTCATAAATATTATAGTGATAAAGAACGATGGACAGCAGGGTCGGCGGAAACAATCCGATCATGGTGCGAATCATGCTCATGATTGCAACGGCAGCGATATGCTCATAGGGGCGCAGCGGCGTGATGTAGAGGTGCCCCAGGTTACGTGACCAAATTTCTTCGATGAAGGAAAAAGCAAAGCCCATGTTGGAGCGGTTCAGAACCTCCCACAACAAAACCGCACCAACGAGAACACCCGCAGCTTGCGCCACCCACGAGGAATGCCCCCGAAAGAAATGGCTGGCAAAGCTCCACAGAATCATCTGCATGGTTGGCCAATAGGCCATTTCAAGAATACGCGGCCAAGAGGTCCGCATCACATACAAGTGTCGGATGATGATTGCAAACAAGCGCCGCCCGGCAAAGGTGCTTATCGCGTCATCGGCCTGATGTTCTCTCATTGTGCGGCCGCCTCATCCGGGGCGCGGGCCACATCCAGAAAGACCTGTTCCAAGCTGTCTCGGCCAAAGTGGGCATAGAGTTGATCCGTGGTTCCTGCGGCATGAATGCGTCCACGCTTCATAAACAAGATGCGGGCACACAGCCGTTCCACTTCTTGCATATTGTGTGACGCCAAAAGCACCGCACAGCCAGACGTCTGTGCATAGGTTTCCAAATAACTCCGCACGAAATCTCCGGTATCCGGGTCCAACGAGGCGGTGGGTTCATCCAAAAGCAAAACATCAGGACGGTTGAGCAACGCCTTAGCCAAAGCCACACGGGTCTTTTGTCCAGAGGACAAACGGCGGGCCGTGGTGTTCAGAAAGGGCGCAAGGCGCAGATCGTCAATCAAGGTTTTAAGACAGGCATCGACGTTACGGAGCCCGTAAAGCAAGGCATAAACTTTCAGATTTTGATACACCGTCAACCGCTGTGGCAGATTGACATAAGGTGAAGCGAAGTTCATGCGCGGTAAAACCGCATAACGATCCGATGTGGTCATGTCATGGCCCAACACCGTGACACGTCCTGACGTCGGCAACAAAAGCCCGAGAATCATACTGATGGTGGTGGTCTTCCCCGCGCCATTGCCGCCCAACAATCCCACCACTTCTCCGCGTTGCACTGTGAAATCAATGCCGTCCACGGCACGAATTTCGCCATAATGTTTGGCGAGACCGGAAACGGAAATGGCATTATCGGAGAAGGCCGGCATGAACTCTGACCGCAGCAACAGGGGTGAATTTGTGAGGTTATA
Organism: Rhodospirillaceae bacterium; assembly: GCA_016937315.1. Taxonomy (GTDB): domain Bacteria; phylum Pseudomonadota; class Alphaproteobacteria; order Rhodospirillales; family Rhodospirillaceae; genus Oleispirillum. The sequence goes on along the minus strand of JAFGWD010000289.1, from coordinate 2,535 downwards.
TCTTATCTCAACCTAACAAAACACCCCTTTCACGGCACCACCGATTGGGATGGTGGACCTTTGGTGGCATGCCCTTGAATCAGGCGCTCAACGCCACGTCCCTGAAACATCGACAAGCCTAGATCCTGGCCCACGTGAATCTGTTCATCATTATCGACTCGCGCCAGAACCACGCGTTTACGCCCACTGCGAGCAATTGCCGTGGTCAGTGGGTGATCATCTCCAGCCTCATGGGCCGCCATCAAATCATGGCCCCAAATCAACTTAATCAAGTCGGCACCAATTTTTACCCGATCTACCAGGGGTAGGGTTTCGGTGGTCACACCATCGACACAAATGCGATATCCCCGTTCCCGTGCGAAGTCTCGGGCGAACAGGAAGGCACCAACATTGGCAAGAATATCGAACAACTGAATTTCGAGAACAATAGTGCCGCGCAGCCCTCCCGCAATACCATCATCGAAGTTCAAAAAGTCCTCGCTCAGAATCGTACGCACATTCAGGTTCACACTGAAACCACCAGACAAGCTGCGGTCATGTCCAGCCACCACCAATGCCAGCACCCGTCGATCCAAGGTTTCGGTCAAGTGCTGAAACAACCATGTGTTTGACGTGATGTCCACGTCCGGCACAAAGATGTCTCGCAGATCAGAGATCGAAACAAAAACCTCGCTGAACATATGCTGCGGACGGGATCGTCCAACGATGGCGCTGACGGACTGATGGCGTATCAAATTGGACAGATCGGTCCGTTTGAGGGCGTCCTCCAGCTTACCAAGAACGCTCGGCGTCAACAGACTTAACCGTCGTTCTACGGTTTGGCGCGGCGTACGGTTGGTTCGGGGACGGTCACGCTCGATATCCACACGGCGACGTTCTTCTTGCTCGGCATAGACCTGTTGGGTAAGACGTAAGAACGCCGGATAGTCATTGGCCAGAACATACCATGTGGCAAACGGATCATTACCGTTGCCGTCCTCTTCCAACAAAGGATCATCGGCGAATAAGAACCGTAAGCGGACCAAGGCCGCCTCAATCTCGTCGCGGTGCTTGGCTGCAAAGACGACGACGATATCACCCTTGAACAAAGTAAAAACCTGGGCGCGGTTATCCAGGATCATCGGATCGAAGGCTGCCGCAGCGGCACGCAACGCGGGATCACGTTGGTTGTGCGGCTGCAACCGCGATACATGCAAATGTAAGGCTTGGCGCTGCTTGCGAAATTTTTCCAGCCGCTGCGCGTAATCCAAAAGCAGGCCTTCCTGCAATTGCATCATCAGTTTGCGTTCACCTTCGGCAGAGTCAGAGAGTTTGGGCTCAACTGGCTTTGCGGAATCACCATCACTGCTAAAAAATCCTGGAAGATTGATCATGACTGGCTTCCCCCTCCAAGGGTGGGGGACCTTTGCCCCATGCGCCCAATCAATGTTGCATCAACGAAATGGCCCTGAAAGGTTTTGATCCCTTGGTGCAAGCCCCACTCAATGGCGGCATAGGTATCACAATGCGCCAAGATCACCGTCTCTGGACCAACGACACGAATCGCCGTGCTGGGATCACGATCCGCTGCACCATGGTGCCCCGCCCCCACGTCCGGGGACCAAATCAGCTTATAGGCATCCACCGGCAACGCCGCGTCGGCCAGCATCCACAGGCTGAGCGGTGTCAAACCATCAATCAGCGCCCGATGCCCCCCGTCATGTAGAAGAGCACAGGCCTTGGCAAAGGCACTGAGGTTGGCAAAGGCGTCAATCGTCTGAAATTCAACGCAAAATCTGGCTTTTGGAAAGCGTTTGGTGAAATCGGAAAAAGCCTGACCAAGGACCGTAGAAACGTTCAGGTTCAGATTGGCGGGCAATTCACGCCCATACAATGTCAGGTTCTGAACGCCCGCCAACAATCGAACATCCAACGTCTCGCAAAAGTACTGAAACAGCCAACGATCCGCCACAAGGTCGAGCCCCGGAGCCAAACGCCGGGCCAATTCCGAAACCGCAACAAAAATTTCCTGAAAGGCGAGTGTCGATTCCCCAATCGGCGTGATGGTCACAGCGGCCTGAGCCGTGATAAATGGCCGCACTGCAGCTTCCGTCAATCCTCCAATCAAGCGATCCACATCCTGCGGCAAAGCAAGATGAGCGCGAGCACGGTGACTGGGCAGGTGCCGCGTCACCGCACCAACCTCGTTCAAGGCCTCTTGAGCCATGGCAAGAAAGGCATCGTATTCGGTTTCCAGATCATACCACGTGCAAAAGCCATCTTCCGGGCCATACGGATCGTGATGAACCAAAGGATCGGTATCGAACAAAGTCCGTAGTTTATAAACCACGGCATCCACATCGCCGAAGGGCATGTCCTTTCCCGTCGCGACAAGGTCACCATTGCTCAACGCAAAGACTTGGCAGCGATAGTTTGCGACCAAACTGTCAAACATCCGCCCAGCAATCCGCCCATAGGCAGGGTCACGATAGGCTTCGGACATCCGGGACAAATGGATGTGCAGCGCAACCCGCCCAGACCGCACCCGTCCCAGGC
>JAFGWD010000288.1 GCA_016937315.1 Rhodospirillaceae bacterium | reverse complement strand
GTGGCCGCGCCACAACGCGAGGTGAAGCGGAAGATGCTCTATGTGCTTGTTGCAATCGGTAGCGGGATCGGCGGCGCGTTGCGGTTCTGGCTTTCGAGCCTGATTGCAAACTGGGCGGGCCAGACGTTTCCGTGGGGCACCCTCGTCGTCAATATTCTCGGCTCGTTCATCATTGTCCTGTTCGCGACTCTGACCGCACCCGACGCCCGGCTCTATGTTCCCGGCGAATGGCGTGCCTTCGTCATGGTCGGGGTTTGCGGCGGATTCACCACGTTTTCCTCATTCAGCATGCAGACCTTGGCTCTCGCGCAAAGCGGCGAGTGGGCCAGCGTCGGAATGAACATCGGCTTTTCGGTCGGCTTGTGCCTGATCGGCGCATGGCTTGGCGCGGTGGCCGGGAATGCGATCAATGCGTAAAGAAGAGGAGTCGATCATGACGCTACCCAACGCTGCACTCCTGCTGCGTATCTATCTCGGAGAAGCCGAACGACATGACTCCAGCCCATTGTTCGAGGCTCTTGTCCTGAAGGCGCGGGACATGGGTCTGGCGGGAGCGACGGTGCTGCGCGGCCCCATGGGTTTCGGCCATTCGGGTGAGATCCACAGTGCAAAAATCCTCGACCTGTCGTCAAACCTGCCCCTGGTAATCGAGATCATCGACGTGCGGGAAAAGATTGAGGCCTACCTTGAAGCCATCAACGGCATGCTCGTCAGCACCTTGGTCACCCTGGAAAAGATTCGAGTCGTGCAGTACGGCAAGACCCGCCACGAGGTAGACGTATGAGCGAAGCGGTTCTGCCCGCGAAAGGGGATGCCGTCCCGAAAGGTGTGTGGACCCTGGGGTTCGTCAGCCTGTTGATGGATACGTCCTCGGAACCGCGTTCGACCTGCGCCAAGCTCTCGATACGCTGGGAGCTTTTGCCGGGCCGACGATTGCAATCCTGGCAATGTGGGCGTCCGCCGACGATTTTCGGCTGGTGTTCTGGATCGCGACGATTCCAGCCTTGCTTGCGGTTCTGCTGATCCTCGTCGGCATCCTGAAAAAGACCGGCTACGCCACGGCGGTGGGCGACGAAGGCGGCGCGTTCATGCGATACGGCCTCATCCAAGTCCGGCTAGATCACGGTAAATATATTATGTTATAATATAGCCAAGCACTTAATTGGTGTATGTGTACAGAATGAATGTAGTTGGACAGGCGTTGAACGACGGCAAGGCAGGGCTCTCTCTGGATGTGCGATCCATCCATCTGGCGGGGGAGAGAGGAAAGTTCCTGTTGAACGGGATTGATCTGCAAATCACGGCGGGCGAAAAATTTGCCATTATCGGGCCAAACGGCGCGGGCAAGACCAGTCTCTTGCTTCTGATGTCGGGCACGCTGCGTCCCAAAAGCGGTGAGGTCACGCTTGCGGGGCGCGCCTTGAGGAGCTACTCCCCCATGGAGCGTGCCCGGATGATCGCCGTTGTTGGACAGGGGGATCGTCCGGATTTGCGGCTCACCGTTTCGGAATACGTAAGCCTTGGGCGCATTCCACATTATGGACGTGTGTCGGAAGGGTATCAAAAGACGGTGATAGCCGATGCTATGGAGCGGACGAACGTAACGGCCTTGGCGTTTCGACGGCTGGAATGTCTTTCTGGAGGCGAACGTCAAAGGGCCGCCTTAGCACGCGCCTTGGTCCAGGAGCCCTGCGTCTTGATGCTGGATGAACCGACCAACCACTTGGACCCGCGAGCTCGGACCGATCTTCTGGATTTTGCACGAACTTTACCAATCACCGTCATTGCCGTTCTGCATGATTTGTCGCTGGTTTCACGTTTTGCTGATCGCGTGGCGGTATTGCAGGAAGGCTGCCTGATCATCTGTGCGGAGACCCGTCAAGCTCTTGCCCCCAATATCATCCGATCCGTTTTTGCGATGGAGAGCTTTCCAGCCATCAGCCCTTTCTCTGGACATTCTGTGTTGGTTCTTGATTCTCCTGCCGTGTGATGTCCTTTTTCCGAGAATTTTTCGCATGTTTCCCAAAATTTGGTTGATTCTCCTGGCGTTCTTCCTCCACAGCGCGTCCGCTCAGGCCTTTCCTGTGTCCGTCGAAAACTGTGGACGCACCCTCACGTTTGACGGACCTCCAAAGAGGGCCGTGTTTCACGACATTAACATTTCTGAAATGGGATTTGCTCTGCATTTGCAGCCCCATATGGTTGGCGTCACGGGGGTTTCGGGACGCTATAAAATGACGCCGGATTTTTGGAAGTCCCTGGGGGACATCCCCGAACTGGCACCGGTATACCCCTCTATGGAAAATTTACTTGCCGCGAATACTGATTTTCTTTTCGCCGGATGGGGATATGGCCTGCATCCTGGCGGCGATGTTACGCCGGAGACCCTGGCCCGTTATGGCATTCCCGTTTACATCCTGACGGAGAGTTGCGTTCGAGTCGATCGGACGCAGCCTCGTGCGTCTATGGATCTTTTGTTCAAGGATATCTTGTCATTAGGGAAAATTTTTGGCGAAGATGAAGAAGCCGAGGCCTTGGTTGCCGGATGGAAAAGGCGCCTAGAATTCGTTGCCAAGGCGGTTTCCGGGCGGCCTTCGGTGCGGGTTTTCGTCTATGACTCCGGTGAGGACAGACCTCTGACCGCAGCCAGCCGTGCCATGCCGACGGCGATTATAGAGGCTGCGGGTGGGCACAATATCATAAATGACGTTCATGAAAGCTGGACCAGGGTTTCATGGGAAGACGTGGCACTGCGCAATCCGCAGTTTCTGATCCTTTTGGATTATCAGAAAGGGACTGGGGCTCGGGGTTTGTTTGAATTTCTGCAGCATCATCCAGCGATGAAAACGACCGATGCCGTACGGAACCATCGCTTCCTGCCCTTGCATTATGAGCAATTGACGCCTGGTCCTGCCAACATCGAAGCGGTGGAAGCTTTGGCAACCGCTCTGCATCCAGAAAGCTTTCCTTCGCGATGACACTCCGTGTTTTCATTTGGATTACCGTGGCAGCACTTTGCGCTCTGCTGTTCGCCGTCTCCCTGAGTTGTGGATCCTCAGCCATCGGAATCTCGGAAGCTGTACATGCGATGGCGGCTGTGCTTGGCTTCGACGTAACGGAACCATCGTTGGCTGTGATGCGGATTGTCGTCGATCTTCGCCTCCCAAGAACGTTGCTTGCCTTGGCGACGGGAGTGGGATTGTCCGTTGTGGGGGTTTTACTCCAGACCGTAACCCGGAACGATCTCGCGGATCCGTTTCTCTTCGGTTTATCGTCGGGAGCAGCGGCAGGAGCGGTGTCGGTTATAACAATTTTTGGGGATCGTTTCGGGAATTGGACACTTTCCATCGCAGCGTTTATGGGAGCGCTGTTGGCGACTTTGGTTGTACTCCTGCTGAGCTTTGCCCAACGGCGTCAGGGACCAGAACGCCTGATTCTGGCCGGATTGGCGGTTTCATTTCTCTTCAGCGCATTGACCACATATATGGTTTTTTCTGGAGACCAACGTGCGGCTCAATCCGTTCTGTTTTGGACTGCCGGTGGGTTCGGACGTGCGACATGGAACAATCTTCCCCTAGGAGCTGCCGGTGCAGCACTTGCCCTGTTTACGGGAGTACTTTTCCGACACAGGTTGAACGCGTTGCTGGCGGGGGAAGATGCCGCGCAATTTCTCGGCGTGAATGTAAAGCATCTGCGTATGTGGATTTTTGCCCTGTCGGCATTGGCCACGGCCTCTTTAGTCGCATTGAGTGGTGTTATCGGTTTCGTCGGTTTGATGGTGCCGCATCTCGCACGAGCCCTCGTGGGGGGCGGGCATAATCGGCTTGTTCCCGCATCAGCGATGCTTGGTGCCACGATTATGCTGGGAGGGGATATCGTTAGTCGCGTTGTCCTCGCACCACAGGAACTGCCCGTGGGAATTGTCACAACTGCGGGCGGAGCATTGTTCATCCTCGTTCTTCTCCTGAGACGGTAAATCATACCTCATCTCCCGCATAGGGGGACGGCCTTTTCCCGTTCTTATCACAAGCCTCGTATAACTGAGGCGCGTGATCACTAATTTTCCTATCGTATGCAATGTTATTACGTATACTGCCGCCGCAGTACCTGCTGGTAACGTCATGGAACCGGCAGGCTTTTCTGCAGAACTCCGGTAGGGGGGGCCGTTCCGGGTCGGGAAAACTCTGGGAACCTTTTGGCGGAGCCGGGTTTTGCCGATGCGGTTATTTAGAGCTCAGTGCTTAGGAGATAAGTCCAATGGTGTTAACAGGAACAGTTGCCGCCGAATCTCAACAGAAGAGAAAGAGAGAAAGAAAAGGAATAGCTCCAGCAACGCTTGCTGTCGTTATCTGGAGTACGTTGGGGGGGCAAGCTCTTGCCGACGAAACGACTGAGACATCTACCCAGGACCAGAAACAGAATAATATAATCACCATCGATCCGTTGCTGGTTTCTGGGGAGCGGGTCCAGTCGAGAGGACTGAACCTCACGACGTCTAATCGGACGGGCAGTCGTTTGGATCTAACCCCGATGGAGACGCCAGCCAGTGTCGAGATCATCTCTGGAGAGACGGTGCGTGAACGTGGGCAACGCACCGTGGTTGAAGCCGTAACGCAGAACGCTACGGGGTTTAGCGCAAACACTAAGCCTGGAAACGGAGACAATGCGTTTTCCACGCGTGGTTTCGAGGGGCCTGGCTCGGTCATGCAGCTTTATGACGGTACCCGCCTCTACGTCGGTTCGGGAACCGTCAGTTTCCCCTACGACACCTGGATGGCCGAATCAGTTGAGGTTCTGCGGGGTCCGGCCTCCGTGCTGTACGGCGAAGGCGCCATTGGCGGAGCCGTCAATGTTATTCCCAGACAACCGTCGGCAACGTTTAGCAACGAGGCAATGATATCCTATGGTTCGGACAATACTGTCCGTGGTGCAGCGGGGAGCGGTGGCCCTATTGGAAATGGGGACGTGACCTATCGCTTCGACGTCAGTTCCATGCACTCGGACGGCTGGGTGGATCGCGGCGATAATTCGTCCCTTGATGTGTCCGCTGCTGTTCGGTGGCAGGTGGCTCAGAACCTCGTGTTCACCGTCCGTCACGACCATGCGTATCGTGAACCGATGCAGTATTGGGGCACACCAAACATCAATGGGCAAATCGGCGAAAGCCTACGCACGAAGAACTATAATGTCGACGATTCGGACATATCCCTTCGCGATGACTGGACCGCGTTTAAGACAGAATGGGCACCGAGTGATGGCGTCACTATTCGCAATACCGCGTATCATCTGTCCGCACAGAGACATTGGAAGGAAGCGGAACAGTTCACCTATAACGGGGCCACGGGACAGGTAGATCGGTCCAAATATTACGAGATCTATCACAATGAAGAACAGTTTGGTGATCGTCTGGATGGCACTGTGCGGCACAATCTGTTCGGGTTGTCGAATCAGTTCTCCGCCGGATTTGACGTAAACCACATTGATTTCCGTTATTCACGCGTCTCTGATACCAGCTCTGTTACGTCGGTCGATCCGTATAACGTGAACGCCGGTTATTTTTCCGATATTGCAGGATCGGCCTCGCCATTATTCCGCTCCAAGTTGGATCAGTATTCCCTATTCACTGAGGACAAGCTGGATTTAACTGACCAGTTGGCTCTCGTCAGCGGCGCTCGTTTCGATGCTCCCAGTCTGGAACGTACCGACTACAGTTCGAGTTCTACGACATCCAAAAATTACAGGGCCACCACTTGGCGTATCGGATCCGTTTATACGCCGATCCCGGACTTGGCTTTCTATGCTCAGTATTCCTCGGCAGTTGATCCGGTCAGCTATCTCCTGACCATGACGTCGTCCAATGCCGATTACAAAATGTCCACTGGGCGACAGATGGAGGTCGGTATCAAGCAATCCCTCCTGGAGGGGCGTATAGACTGGTCAGCCGCAGCCTATCGCATCGTCAAGGATAACCTTGTCACAAAAGATGCCAATAACCCCACCTTATCTGTCCAAGTCGGGGAACAATCATCGAAGGGCCTGGAACTGGCCGCGTCGGTTCGCATGACCAACGCATTACGTGTTTCGGTTAATGGTACGATTCTCGACGCGCAGTACGAGGATTTCAACGAAAGCGTCTCTGGTGCTTCTCTTTCGCGGGCAGGAAACACGCCCAAAAACATTCCAGAACAATTGGCCAACCTGTGGGTAGATTGGGATTTTGCTCCGCAGTGGAGTTCTCGCGTCGGGTTGCAGTATGTCGGAAAACGCTATGTCGATGCTGCTAACACTCAGGAACTCGGGGCATACACCTTGGTCAACGCAGGGCTCGACTATGCCGTCACGGATAATGTGAAAGTCCGTATGCAGGGATACAACCTGTTTGATAAGGTCTACGGCGTGATGTCCAATTATAGCAATCAACAGATTCTCGGACGTCCACGGTCTTTCGAACTGTCTGTGCACGCGACATTCTAATGGGGCGAACTGAACGATAGACTGATTTTTGTGCAGCAGCCCATAGATAGCCCCTGTGGGCTGCTGTTACCATTCTTGGGGCTATTCAATGAGATCCTGCCGAAAGAGGCGCAGAAGGAAGGGATGGCAAAGATGGCCGAGAAACACAGCGAAGGTGACGGCCTCTATATGACCATGGAGGATGCACAATGATCCAGACCTCAGGAACGCTTCTGGCCTTGCTGCGGGCCAAGCCGCCGCTGGTGCAATGCATCACCAACTACGTCGCTATGAATATTGCCGCAAACGTGATGCTGGCAGCGGGGGCCAGCCCGGCCATGGTCTCGGATGCTGAAGAAGCCGAGGAATTTGCCGGCATCGCAGCGGCGCTGACGGTGAATATCGGGACGCTTTCTGCCCCCTTCGTCACGGGGATGCGGGCCGCAATCGACGGCGCGCAGGCGGCGGGACGGCCCTGGGTGCTGGACCCGGCGGCCTGTCAGGCGACTGCCTATCGCCGCCGGGTATCGGCGGAGCTGGCGGGCCTTCGCCCCACGATCATTCGGGGCAACGCCTCGGAAATTCTCTGGCTCGCGGGAGAGGCCAGCCACGGCCAGGGACTGGATGGGC